>JBPOHH010000406.1:0-1678 GCA_052035765.1 Bacteroidota bacterium | reverse complement strand
GAGGATTCGGCAGGAGCCAATAGGATGACGAATACGTCGCGCCGCTGTCACTGGAGGTAAACGAACCGAAGTGCTCATACGCTGAATTCGGGGATGGGGCCAGAAAAGATGAACCATAGAGCATTTTCAATGTTGACTTGGCAGTGGGCGTGAAAATAATCCCAAGCCGGGGATTAAACGTCGGACCATACCGGGAATTATAATCATAGCGTGCGCCGGCGGTCACCGAGAGCATATCGAGCGGTTCCCATTGCGCCTGCATGTACATCCCGTAATTGGAGTATTTTAAAAAATACATTTCATCGGGAATTCCTCCCGGGTTTTTCGGCAGGCGGGTGCCCTGGATAATTCCGTGTATCGGGGCATTGACATCGACCTTCATGTCGAGGTCGGCGGTCTTGGGTAATGCTTCAAAGATTGCATAGTTCACACCACCAATGAGCGTCAGGTCATTGCTTGCCAGCCAAGAGATCTGCTGCTCGGTCGCACGCATCGTCTCAAACCCATATTTATACCCCCGTTCTAAGTTCACAAATACATTCCGGTAGTTGCTTTCCGGTGAAATTTCAAAGGCATTGCTCGAGAGCTTGCTGGTAAGGGTCACATCTTGTATCTGCTTGCTGTAGACAGCAGATACGGCAGTGATTGTATTCCTGAAAAACACATCCGAATTGTAGATTGCATTGTTTCCGGTTGAGGGAAAAGAAGAAGAAGATTGATTCATATTCGTGAACATACTCAGCGTAAAGTCCTTAAATTTCAATCCTACATACGCATTATATGCTCTCACGGGATATTCCATGCTTTTGGAAAATGGCGTTTGAGGAGTGATGGTACCGAAGTTTGAATTAAAGACGCCCTTTTGCTGAGCGCCAAAGTCAAACTTATCCTTGTCGATGATCACATCGCTCAACGGTGCCAAATCCTCAGCATACAACTGCCCCGAATACGTGAGCTTGGCATCTTCTCCGAGAGAAATACCCCCGAAGAGCGTGCCATTTCTCATGCCGTACATACCGCCGGAAGGTGTAAATTCTATGGATGACTGCTTGTCTGAAGGTATTTTTTTGGAGATAATATTAATGACACCGGCAACGGCATCCGCGCCATAGAGTGCCGAGGCAGGACCATACACTATCTCAATTTGCTGCGCTAGATGCACAGGGTAATTTTCCATAATCGGTGTCACTTCACTGGCTGCAATCGAGATCTGCATTCCGTCAAGGAGCAAAATGAACTTTGACTGATTGTCGAATCCCCGCATCGATATCGTATTCCGATAATCCGTATGCACAAAATCATTAATGACAAAACCCGGTAAGTCTTGTATAACATCAAGTAATGAACGGTAATTACGGGCTTCGATTTGTTCTGCGGTGACCACAAGTACCGTCGCCGGTGCCTTGGTGATGGGTTGTTGATTCTTGGTCGCAGTGATGACCTTTACTTTCATTAATTCCTCAAGAGACAATTCCATAAACCCGTCTTCGGCATTGTCACCTCCGGCGAGCGAACCCGACTGGGCGTTGCAGGCAGTGGACACAATAGAGACCACTGTCACCATCAATAAAATGTGTACGGTACATTTCATATAGTTCGGAATAAATATGAATAAAAACGGATTCTCTGACAATTGACCTTCTACTGCCGTTACCGGAACGCATATCGCACTCTGACG
>JBPOHH010000400.1:0-4696 GCA_052035765.1 Bacteroidota bacterium | reverse complement strand
ACTGCCGATAGTCGCAGCCAACACAACAAACGACTTACAACCCTTTGCAAATGATTTTTTGTAGAGCCCGATAATGATTGAAGTCGATATTATTCCGAAGGATACAAGACCGAAGAGTACGAGAAGCACGAGAACTGTTAGCGCCATACCGGCTCCTATGCAAGCCAAAGCGACAAAAATTACAAACATTAGTATGAAAAATAGTCCCGGTGAAAAGTGGTCATCGTCAGAGCCATCGGTGTTACTAGCATGCTCTATTGAATTATTTTGTGTACTGACTGTATCTTGCTGAATAGTGTTGATTGCTGCACTGTCAGCGACTTGCCCGAATACTACTAAGTATGTCAGTAGGAAGAGTAGAATTATTGCTATGTAGGATGCTTGTTTCATGAGGTGCCTGATTGCTGGTAATATTTCGGCTTGTAAATTTCACTAAAGCGGTCTGTAAACTTAGTTATTCAAAATTGTGTTGCACCAACTAAATAGGGTTTCCGCATCAAAACACCTTTTGACAACTCACTTTCCAGGAAGCCCTGTATGAGCGAAAGAGTACTAGAAATCACGTCCTATAATTCATACAAGCTCCATCGGAGCGACATAGTTGGTGGATTAATCATATTTGTGTCGCGCCTATGGAGCTTTATTTCTTCGAATTATCCCAGATGCCGTATCCAAACGGTTGAAACCGTAAGATTGGTTGTATCTACTGTTGAGAATGGTTGCAACCATTCTCAACCTTCAAACCGTTAAAACGGTGAACGAATTTTCGTCGCGACCCTACCCCATGATTCAAATCATGGGCTATAGTTTGCCTTGTTTCATTGTTTTTGATAGGGGAGGACTTCTGCCCCTTACGAACTCAATATGACTACTTCAAGCGACTTCTTATCTCAGCTAACGTATAATCAATCAACAGCTTGCCGTCGCGGAAGACTTCTTTGAGTTCGCCCTGACGTTCTTCTTCCCATGACACCTGATCACAGAGAATATAGCTGCCATTTTCCCGTTCAATCTTTATCAATCCTTTGGCTGATTTCTTGGTGCCGTCGTCGGTCACGGGGTCTTTGAATATCTCCCTGCCCTCACCGAGAACTTCGCCGTAGGTAGCTTTCATGGCGAATCCGAAGGTGTCGCGGGTGTTGAATTGATAGGTATAGGAGCCGATGCCAAAGACTATATTCGTCGAACTAAACCCTTTTTCTTTAAGACGTTCGCAGATCTGAACGGCGCGTTCTACCGTGATGCTGTCACCATAGATTGCCCCAATCTGCGGCGCTAATTCTTTATATCCTTTCGCATTCGTATGCCCGCCGAAGGTTTCCCAGAGTAGCTCTATCACTCCCTTCCGTTCGACGTCGCTTTTACCGTGAGGGTCGCCGCAAATTATATCCACCGGATCGCCGCTGTCCGGACGAATCACGACTTTCCCATCCCGTGCGAGAATTTCATTTTTAAGCGCCGGCAAATACTCAGTGAGAACTTTCCATAAGTCCCATGTATCCGAAACAATGGACACGATTCCTTTGGGGTAAATGTCACACACCAGCCGTCTGAATGTCTCAAGCTCGCCGTCGGTCGTGCCCATGCACATGACGGAGTGTTCGGTCGCTGCTACCGAACCTCCGATAAGTTCCTTATCAGAATCAGCATTATAGTAATTCTCAAGCAAATTGATAGCCGGAATGGTATCCGTACCCGTGAAGCTAAGCAGGTGACCACATGCTGAGGTGAGGCCGGCTTCGATACCGGACATTCCCCGCATCGAGAAATCATGTCCCTGCCATTGAACAAATTCCGGAACAGACGATGTTTCTTGGGCATAGCGGTCTAATACCGTGCGATATTGCTTGGCTATCGTCGCCGAAGTGCATGGCATCCAAATAATTGCCGACAAAAGCGTTTCGAAGTAATTGGTCAGCCAGAAAAATTCCGGCTTGGTATTATACATCGTAAACATCGGCACTCGCAGCGGCACGGAAGCGCCCTCGGGAAGTGACTTGATGACCATCGGAATATACCCTAAATCGTGGAGGTCTGCAATATGCTTCGTACCAACCTGATTCTCGCCTAAGTAATTGTTAATTCTACGGCTATACTCAGCAACAACCTTTTCTTTCGGTTGCTTGAAAAAGTATGTCTCGAAATCCTCAAGAATGTACTTCTTGATAAAATACTGCAGCCCAAAGAGCACCACTTCATCGATATCACTATATCTGCTTTTCCGTGGTGTCCAATTAGAATAAACGAGCGTGGTTCCTGTCGGGTATTGCCGGCGATGATCTACTTTGTAGCCATCTGTTAAGAGGAGAGGATTCATAGGGTTATGTAGTTAAAAGTGAATGATACAATGCGTAATTTTCATCGTCAAAACAAACAAATGTGACCGACTCAAGCCGCGATAGTTCCGGGAAATTCCTCACCGAAGCGATTGCAATGTGCGCTGCTTTATCCTTGGGAAAGCGATAAATCCCAGTACTGATCGATGGGAATGCAATTCTGGTAATTCCATTATTTATAGCAAGTTGCAAACAGCTTGTATAACAGGAAGCGAGGAGGCGTTCTACTGCCGAGGTATCGTTGTGTTCGTCATTCCACACCGGTCCCACGGTATGAATGATATATGTTGCCGGAAGATTCCCGGCTGAGGTAATGACAGCTTCACCCACCTTGCAGCCGCCCTGCCGATTGCGAATTGCCTCACATTCTTCGAGAATACGTGCTCCACCTTTGCGGTGAATTGCACCATCGACACCACCGCCGCCGAGCAACGAAGTATTAGCCGCATTCACGATGGCTTCGGATGGAAATTCAGTGATATCCGCTTGTATGACTTGTATGTTCATGGTTGGAGTGTGATATTAATTCGTTTGTAAAATATCACGTAAGGGTATTTGAATCAATCGATTGCTAGCTTGATTGCGAATCGAATCTGTCGTGAAAATTGTCTCAAAACATGCTTCCAATTCATCAAAACCCCGACTGAAAATCCCGTGACTGACCGCGAGATACAGCTTGCCTGCATTCTTACTTTTCAGCACATTCGCAAGACCGATAAACGTGCCACCACCATCACAGATATCATCGACAATCAGGCAGTCCTTACCGCCGAGATCATCAGCATGCACCGTGAACCCTGCGAGATTGCCCGTGCGCACATCCCGACGCTTGCCGCATTCGACGACTTCGACTCCGCCCAAAAATTCGGATACTTTGTAGATTTTCTTCAGCGCACCGGCATCGGGAGAAACGAGCAGAACAGGAGAGGTGATTTTCTTGGTGATTAATTCTATAAATCTATGATTAGGAATGACTTCGCAGTTATTCAACACAGCAGGAGTAACATCCGAATGCGGGTCAAAAACAATCACTTTCCGAAAACCCAGCATATTGATAATATCAGCATAGACCTTCACCGAGAGCGGTTCGCCGGGCACCATCGCACGGTCCTGCCGCGCCGCCGGAAAGTAGGGAATGCATAAGGTAGAAATATCCGCGCCCAACCTACGGAGCGCATCAACAGCCAGGCACAGCAACCCAATATCCTGAAATGAATTGAGCCGGTGCGTAATTGTCACACTCTCCGACCAATCATTCGCAGGATTAATCTTGATGTGAGGTTCGCCGCCGGAGAAAACAAATGTCTCGAAAGTAATTTCGTTGCCGGCAATCGGCTTGAAGGAAGGGTCTAAATGAAGTATCATATTGCTCTCAGTTTGTGTAATTTTTACGCAAAACTACGGTTTTTAGGAATGCGCTCCAAATATTTTGTGTAATTTTTACGCAAAATTAATTTCAAAAAGAAATCCATTTTCAACTAATTCATTGTATTTCAATTTGTTGAAGGTAAATAATTTTGCAGGACGTCCGCTTTTTTTATCGCCGAAATCATTTGTTTCTTCGACAATACCAAAACTCAGCATCTTCTTGCGGAAGTTTCGCCGGTCAATTTCCTTCCCTAAAATCGTAGTGTAGAGGTGTTCGAGTTCGGAAAATAAGAACCTCTCCGGCAGTAAATCGAATCCCACCGGCTGATAGGTGAGTTTGCTTTGCAGGCGCTGATGTGCAGTGCGGAGGATGTGCGCGTGGTCGAAAGCGAGCTCATCAGGCACGGCATCGATTGGAAACCACGCGGCATCTTCTGCATCGGTATCTGCTTTTAATTCAAGGGTAGTAGAATTCACCAATGCAAAATAGGCGACCGATATCACCCTTCCCCGCGGGTCACGGTCAAGCGCGTCGCCAAAGGTGTAGAGCTGTTCGAGGTAATTGACTCTAATTCCTGCTTCTTCATAGAGTTCCCGGTGAACAGCATCAACGAGCGATTCGTCATCTTTGACGAATCCACCGACTAATGCCCACTTGTTTTTCAGAAGGCCGTACTTTTGCTTGATGAGGAGCACATGCAGCTTGCCGGCAGTATAACCGAAGACGATGGCATCGACCGCAACCTTAATGTTTTGATTGAGTTCCATAATTTATATCAATACAGTATTCATACATAATGACCGGTAAAATTGAGAATATCCCACCCAAAAATCAAGGTTCACTGACATATTTTATAGTTTGGTCTATTCCATCGTAGGGGCGGATTTGAATAGCCCGCGCCGCCCACCCCCCGGGCGGCTGGCATTAGCCCCGACCGCCAGAAAAAATGTTACACAAAAAATGGGTGAGAAAGAAAAAAAAACAAAGACCA
>JBPOHH010000358.1:0-14695 GCA_052035765.1 Bacteroidota bacterium | reverse complement strand
CTGCCGAAGGCAGAAGCGAGTTCGACGCGGGCCACCACATACATCCGGTTATGTGAACGACTCCCGCAGCTGGCGCCTTGTAACGTGCGGCAGTGCGTGTTAGGCGAGCCGATAGGTTTCTCTCAGCCGGGCCGACATGGCTCAACAGAATACTACCCATACCATTTCCTCACGAATCGAAAAGTACATTGCTGATGTTGAAAAAGCGGGTTTTGCCGGCACCGTGCTCGTCGAACTAAGCGGCAAGAAAGTACTTTCGAAAGGGTGTGGATTACGAAACGCAGAATTTAACCGCAAAAACACACCTCATACTATCTTTGATATAGGTTCCCTCACGAAGCAATTTACCGCATCTGCCATTTTGAAATTAGAAATGCAAGGTAAATTAACCACTTCAGATACCATCACTTCCTACTTTCAGAATGTTCCGGCCGACAAATCTACCATCACCATTCACGACTTATTACGACATCAATCCGGATTGCAAAGTAATGTAGGAGGCGACTACGAGCCAATTCAAACGCAGGCGTTTATTGACACGGTCATGAAATCACCGCTGTTGTTTAAAGTTGGAACGGAGTTTTCGTATTCAAATATTGGGTATAGTTTGTTAGCCCTTATTATTGAAAAAGTTACCGGGCAGCCCTACGAACAGTACCTCTATGAAAACCTCTGGAAACCATCCAAAATGGAGGAAACCGGCTATAGCAGACCGCACTTTGACACGACTCAAATAGCAGTTGGCTATGGGAAGAACAATACACTATGGGGCAAGCCAACAGATAAACAATGGAATGGGAGAGCGCCCTATCTTCACTTACTGGGAAATGGCGGAATACTTTCGACGACCGAGGATATGTTTATCTGGCATAAGGCACTGATGAGTGATAGAATTTTGTCGAAGGCAGCAAAGGAAAAACTGTATCATCCTGCCGTCAGACTAACCGAGCAACAAGACGCTATCTATGCGTATGGATGGGATGTATCTAAAACTAAACGAAACACTTACCGAGTCTGGCACAATGGCACCAACAATATTTTTTATGCAGACTTCATGCGATTTATTGATGAGAAGACCACGGTGATTGTGATGGCAAATAAATTTTTCAGAGGCGTCGATCAGATGTCCTTTGAAATTGCCAAGATCATTTTTGAAAAGAACTACGAGCCAACGATTCCCAAACCCGACAATGCCACCAATCAGAACTTTTCTCAAGAAATAATTGATGTTATTTTGATAGAAGGACTCCGAGATGCTACGCTCATGTATCGCAACAGACCCTCCAACACCGACATTCTGGAGTACCTTTTAAATAGAAGTGGTTATGAATATTTATCAAAGCTCAACTATGATGCGGCAATTGATATTTTTACGATGAATTGTCTTGCCAATCCTACGTCGTCCAATGCTTTTGACAGTCTCGCCGAAGCATATATGAGCAAGGGTGACAAGCCGCAAGCGATCAAGAATTACCGAAAAAGTTTGGAATTAGACCCTTCGAACAGAAATGCAGAGGAAATGATCAAAAAATTAGAGCAGTGAAATCGGTGTGGACTTCTGCTGAGGCAGAATTTTTTTTCGTCACATTGAGCTTGTCGAAATGTTCAAGTACTTGCCAAATTTAAGGTTGCTACTATCAATAGCACACCTGCATCACAAAAAAAGGCGAATTCTCATCAGAGAATCCGCCTTTTGAATGTTGGAATAGGCATTGTCTACCGAACACCATCCCTCCTCTTTTCAATCACCGATAGTGGTGAGACTGTGTAGAGTACTTTTGTTTATCTTCCATGATACGTTCGGCGTTCGCACGATAGACAATGATACTACCGAAGAAATTACGCACGGAATGGGGCTTCAATGTACGTCACCCAATTTTGCCATGCTTCAATAGTAGAGACGGACTCTAAGTCGTATGTCTGATCTTCGACATTTGCCGGATTGAGTCGACTGCGCCAATATGCGAGGTAGGATTCGGGTAGATTTTTGCACCAGTCATCGGATTGACCGGGAGTAATAAATTTACTGATAGACGGCTTTGCGTCAATTGTTTCGAGCACTTGTGTTGCGGTAAAGCGTACCGGGGAGCCGACTATTCCCAGGTCAAACTGTAGTACCCGACGACGGGAAGGGTTCGTCGTCAGGGATGTAAAGCCGCCACCGGAGCGACCGGAGCCGCCGCTTATTGCCATTCCGGGTCTATCGAGAGCTGCGCAGGGCAGATATCTGTTTTTTCCGGCGAGGTCTTCTGCAATGAGGTACCACATAGCAATTTCCGATTCATTACGTTTCCCGCGTATATTTGCTTGAGTTTCGAGATCCCGGTATGCTTTGCCGGCCTTGAGGGTTGAGATGTTGCCATTGGCAGCCTGTACGTATCCTATGTGCTTATGAGAAAGCAGCTTCGAGTGAAGTGCGAGCTTGACGTCACATCCCGGATTACTCACCCATGTATGGGATCGAGGGTCCACTTTGCCTTGAGCAAATCCGCCCCAGGTAGGACTTTTAGGCGCAGTGAGATACAAATCACCTTTATCGGTTTCACCTTTGTATTCCCAGCTTGTCCCACCGACATTCCCCTCATACCAGAATTCTTTTTCTTTCCATTGCAGCAGTGGTAATTTATCGACTACTTTTCCTCTCCCGAATCTCCATTCATTGATAATTTTAAATAAACCTACCATTGTAAATTCATGTCCCATCACCGAACCGTTAAAATTTCCTACATAAGGCTCCCAGCCATACGGTAATATACCACCGAGTTCGAATCCTAAATTTTCAAACTTAATTGACATACATACTCCGCGCTTTTAGTAATGTGAATAAGTAGTTAGTATTTGTACGATTCCGCGTATCACATTGTATCAATGCTTGTGGTACACGATAATCACGGGCCATGTTGCATCTCTCTTCTACGACAAGATTCCTTCGTTCTACACCATCATCAGACTGTCTTTTTTCGGGTACTTCGTCAGTTGTGTAGACCTTGCAGAAGCTCTGAAGGCAGAGATTTTGCACCTCTTCTTCGCTGTGCATCTCTCTGTCGTGCATTAGCATACATGGAGAGATATTCCGCCGATGGGGTGCACCGTCTTTGTGAACTCGGCAAATAAACGGAATAGTAGCCAACTGTTCAAAAAGGGGTGCTTTGCTTGTGTATCAGAGCGCTTTGATCAATTCCCGTGCTATCACGATATGCTGAATCTCGGATGTACCTTCGTAGATTTCAGTAATCTTCGCATCGCGGAGCATACGCTCGACATGATACTCGCGTACATAGCCGTAACCACCATGAATTTGAATAGCTTCGAGAGCTACTTCGACCGCGGTTTTAGAGGCGAGTAATTTCGCCTGAGCGGCTTCTTTAACGAAGCGTTCGTGCTTGTCTTTCATAGTTGCTGCGCGGAGAATCATCAGGCGGGAGGCTTCGATTTTGACCGACATTTCGGCGAGCTTGAATTGAATTGCCTGTAAATCTGCGATCGGCTTACCGAATGCTTTGCGTTGTGTGGAGTATTCGAGTGCACGTTCGAAAGCGCCTTGAGCGATACCGAGCGCTTGGGCTGCGATACCGATGCGGCCGCCGTTGAGCACTTCCATTGCGATGTTGAAGCCACGGCCTGCTTCGCCTAAGATGTTCTCCGGTGGAACAGTTACATTCGTCAGTCCAATCGAACATGTATCGCTTGAGCGGATACCGAGCTTGTCTTCTTTGAGTCCGGGCTCGAACCCTTGGCGGTCACGCTCAACGATGAAGCAGGTGATACCTTTGTGTTTTTTGTCGCGGTCGGTCTGTGCCATGACCAGATACACGTCAGCAGTCGTGCCGTTAGTAATCCAGTTTTTCGTACCGTTAATCACCCAATTTCCATTTTCGAGTGCGGCGCTTGTGTGCTGCTGTGTGGCATCGGAGCCTGCTTCCGGCTCCGACAGGCAGAATGCACCGAGCTTTTCGCCGGTCGCGAGCGGACGGAGGAATTTTTCTTTTTGCTCGTCATTGCCAAATGACTCAATTGCCCAGCAGACGAGGGAGTTATTGACCGACATCACCACGCCGACGCTTGCATCGACTTTGGAGATTTCCTCCATCGCGATGACATAGCTCACGGCATCGAGTCCGCTACCACCCCAATCGGGCGATACCATCATTCCCATGAAGCCGAGTTCACCGAGTTTTTTGATGATTTCTGTAGGAAATTGAGCGCTTTTGTCACGTTCGATAACGGAGGGCAGGATTTCTTCCTGAGCGAATTGGCGGGCAGTCTGACGGATTAAATCATGAGTTTCGGAGTATTGAAAACTGAGCATATTATTTCCAGATTGTACAAAAAAACAAGAGATTTCCTACAAAATTGCGGCGATTTCGGCACTCGACAAAGGAAAATTTACAAATCACACGGAAGAATCCCTCAAACCGACATTTAAGCTTTGATTTTTAGGGATTCGTTCCGTAAGTTGTATCTTGTGAACCGGCAACCTTTAGCTTTTTATCTTCTATTTCGTTCTATTTTTTGTGAGACCTTAGCATGAAACGACTTTTTGTACTTACCATCGCCACTGTGTTATGTACCGTTCAATTTCTTACCGCACAAGCCGAATTCGATAATTTCCGTGAAGGAAATCCTGAAGACCGCGAGCGTTTTTTTTACGAGCAGCGGGCATTTCCCTATGATACTATACCCGCAGGCGCTCTTCTGAAAGCACGTTTGGAACAGAAAAGATATTACACATCCAAGCCTCGAGGCGCGCAAATACTTGCGCAGCAGCCACTTTGGCGTCAAGCAGGTCCGCTGGCAGTCGGCGGCCGTACGCGCTCAATCGTCCATCACCCAACTATTGATGAGGTTCTCTATATCGGCGCTGCCAATGGCGGTGTATGGAAATCTACTGATGGCGGCGGGCATTGGGTACCGGTTATGGATTTTGAGAATTCAATTGCCATTGGAGCCCTTGCGATAGACAACCGTAATCCGGATGTACTGTATGCAGCGACGGGTGAGCTTGCGAGCGGACATTACGGTTATACCGGAGCAGGAATTTTTAAAACAACGGATGGTGGTGCTTCCTGGCAGTCAGTTGGACTAACGACAGTCGGAGGATTTTCCAAGATATATGTGCATCCGGAAAATTCGGACATCGTGCTTGCCGGTGGGGTCAACAGCAATGCTGGATTCTATAAATCTACTGATGGTGGCGCATCGTGGCGGCGCACTCTCGGTAATGGCTTTGTCAGCGACATTACTATTCATCCCAATGATCCTACCAATATACTGGCGGCAGTTAGTGGCGTCGGAATATTCCGTTCGACCGACGGCGGTGAGACCTGGGGCACGAAAGTCAAGCTGCCGTTTACTTCCTTTGGCAGAATTTCTATTCAGATGTCGGCATCTGACCCTAATATTGTCTATGCTCTCGTCGATCGCCCCGGCGCAAGCGGTTCGGTAATCCGTTCGAAAGATAACGGACTTACCTGGCAGACTACTTTTACCGATGCCGGGATATTTAGTTTTCAGGGGAATGGCGGACAAGGCTATTATGATAATTTTATTGCAGTCCATCCTACTAATCCGAAGGTCGTCATCATCGGTGGTGTCAATCTTTTCCGTAGTGATGATGAGGGAGTAAATTGGACGCAGGTGGGCGGATATAATACCAATGTGCATCCTGACATGCATTGCGGTTTTTTTAACCCGATAAATCCCAATGTGGTCTATGTCGGCTGTGACGGCGGTATGAACCGCAGCGACGATGGCGGAGAGACATGGAGCCCGATAAACAACGGACTCGCCATTACCCAATTTCATGGGAATTTCGCGTTGGATCAGACCAAGCCCAAGGTCATGTACGGCGGCACGCAGGATAATGGCACGGTGAGTAATTCGGCAATAAAATGGGGAGAATATTTAGGCGGTGACGGTGGATTTGCCGCTATTGACAGCAAGAATCCGTCGATAATTTACGCAGAGACGCAATCTGCAGGTGACTTAACGAGAATTGACATCAAAAATGGCTCAAAAGCTAAAATCAGCAATGGAATTCCGGCAAACGACGCCGGTATCTGGGCAGCACCTTTAGTTGTAGATCCGAGTACGAATACACTCTTCAGCGGGCGGAGCGGACTCTATGCATCCTACAATCAAGGAACAAAATGGGAGAGAATTTCGCCCCTGTTTGGTGGAAAAATATCTGCTATTGCCGCTTCACAGGCAAATCCGGATGTCATTTATGTCGGCACTACCAATGGCGAGGTCTGGGTGACCACCGTCGGTGGCGGTGATGCAGCGTCCTGGACTTTAATCAATAATAATCTGCCCAAGCGGTATATCACCGATATCGAGCCCTCGATAAATGATGAAAATATATGTTTCGTAACGCTGTCCGGATATAATTCCGACCACGTGTATAAGACCATAAACCTTGGCAAAACATGGACTAATATCAGCAGCACCCTCCCCAACACTCCGACCAACTGTATGGCAATTCATCCCGATGACGAGAAAATTCTCTTCGTCGGCACCGATGTCGGTGTTTATTGTACGTACACCGGAGGCGAGTCAT
Organism: Bacteroidota bacterium; assembly: GCA_052035765.1. GTDB lineage: Bacteria > Bacteroidota > Ignavibacteria > Kapaibacteriales > UBA961 > JADJXV01. The sequence goes on along the minus strand of JBPOHH010000358.1, from coordinate 8,136 downwards.
GGATCCCTCTTGGGACGGGCTTCCCGACTACATCGGTGATGGATATGCAGTTCTATACCGGTAGCCCTGTCGTCCCCAATACCGTCATCCTACGGGTGTCGACTCATGGTCGGTCGATGTGGGAGGTCGATGTACCCAATGATCCGATTATTGCAGTCGATGTCGATGAATCGACGGTCATGGAGCAATCTCCTTCCCTCTCTGCGACCATCTACCCCAATCCTGCTTCCGGAAAAGCATATATCTCCTTTACTACTCAACGACCTGCCCAGCATGTAAAGATTGACGTTACCGACGTATTGGGTTCGACGGTCAGCATCGTACACGACCGTATCCTTGCCCAGGATGAAATGAGCGGGATAGTTCATTTTGACACATCCACTCTGCCTGCAGGTGTTTATACCGTAGTTATTACGCTTAATGGCAATGTGTCATTGGCTCATAGAATAATAATTACGCACTGATTTTTTTTGCAGGAATTACTGCCTTGAAATGGAGCTAACAGGCTTGATGTCTTGATTATTAAAAGCTCTTTCCGTATCTTGTGGTTTCTAAATTATTATCGAAATAGTATTGTTATTATCCTATCATTATGGAGTATTGTTATGAAATCGTTTTTCCTGCTGCTTGCCGCCGCCCTTGTCTTGACAACCGGGCAACTCTATGCGCAAACAGACGTTAAAGAGCAGCGCGAGGGTAACCCCGCAGACCGTGAACGTGCTTTTTTCGCGCCGCGTGCATTCCCCTTCGGTAAAATCCCCGAAGGAGCCCTTACGAAAGCCCGCGAAGATCAGCGCAAATTTTACACATCCAAAAAAAGCGGTGCTCAATTACTGGCTCAACAGCCACAGTGGAGACAGGTAGGACCATTTGATGTCGGCGGTCGTACCCGCAGCATTGTCCATCATCCGACAAAAGAAGGCCTCGTCTATATAGGAGCGGCGAACGGCGGTGTGTGGAAGTCTACCAACAACGGCGGTAAGTGGGAGCCTATCATGGACTTCGAAAATTCAATCTCTATGGGATGCGTCGCTATCGACACAAAGAACCCGGATATTCTCTACGCTGCTACCGGTGAGTTATCCAGCGGTCATTACGGTTACTCCGGCGCAGGTGTTTTTAAATCTACCGATGCAGGCGTTACCTGGAAGCTCATCGGTCTTGCCAATGTCGGCGGGTTTTCAAAAATTTACGTTCACCCGCTCAATTCCAACCTCATCTATGCCGGTGGCGTATACTCAAATTCCGGATTTTACAAATCTACCGATGCCGGTGTCACATGGCGCCGTACATTGAATCTGGGCAGTATTTCCGATATCAGTATCAATCCTAAAGACCCCAACGACGTAATCACAGCCGTCAGCGGTGTGGGTATTTTCCGTTCGTCAGACGGTGGCGAAACCTGGGGCGACAAAAAAGACATCACCTACGATGGCGTGGGTAGAATATCCGTGCAGATGGCTCCGTCCGATCCTGCAATCGTCTATGCACTTGTCGATCGCGCTGTGCCGAACAGTACAGCCGTCGGTGCCATCATCCGGTCTGCCGATAGAGGTGAGACCTGGACAGAAGTCTATACCGATGCCGATATTTTTGGCGCTAACAGCCAAGGTGGCTATGATAATTTTATCGAAGTACATCCTACTAATCCTAAAATTGTACTCGCCGGTGGTGTGAACTTATTCCGTACCGATGACAATGGCGCGAACTGGACGCTCGTCGCCGGCTATGGCACAAGCACACACCCTGATATGCACTGTGCATGTTTTAGCCCAATCAACCCTAATACCGTTTTTCTTGGAAATGATGGCGGAATGGCTGTCAGCGATGACGCCGGCGAGACATGGGCTACGATTAATAATGGCCTTGCAGTCACCCAATTCCACGGCAACTTTGCGATGGATCAGACCAAGCCGAAAGTCCTTTACGGAGGCACTCAAGATAATGGAACGATGAGTAATTCAGCTACACGTTGGGGTGAACTCGTAGGCGGCGACGGTGGTTTTACGGCAATTGATTCCAAAAACCCGAATATCGTCTACGCCGAAACACAGGAAGCAAGCGTTATGGTGAAAGTAGATGTCAAGAATGGCACAGCATCACAAATAGGCGGCTCTATTACCAATGACCCCGGTCTTTGGGCATCTGTTCTCGTCGTCGATCCGGCTACCAATACTCTCTTCAGCGGTCGCAGTACTCTCTATGCCTCCTATAATCAAGGCGCTAAATGGGACAAAGTATCGCCTCGCCTCAAATCGAAAATTTCAATGGTCGCTGCCTCACCGGTAAATCCTGATATTATTTATATCGGCAGTGAGCGTGGCGAACTCTTGGTTACCAATCAAGGGGGCGGTCAGGAGACAGATGCATGGATGACTATTAATACGAACGGCTTACCCACAAGATATGTGTCTGATATTGAGCCATCGGCAAATGACGAAAATACCTGCTATGTCACTCTCTCCGGGTTTAGCTCGGCACACGTTTTCAAAACGACAGACCTCGGCAAAACATGGAAAGATATCGGTAAGAACCTTCCCGACGTGCCTACCAATTGCCTTGCGATCCATCCTGATGATGAGAAAATAATGTTTGTAGGTACCGATATCGGCGTCTACGGCACCTATAACGGCGGTGAGTCGTGGTTCCCCCTCGGCACCGGCTTCCCAAGTACTTCTGTCATGGACATGCAATTCTATACCGGTACTCCCGCCGTTCCTAATACGGTCACCCTCCGTGCATCTACCCATGGCCGCGCGTTGTGGGAAGTAGATGTACCGACAGAAGTCGTGACTGCCCAAGAAATTACTTCACCGGTTGGTGGAGAACAATTCTTAACCGGAACGACCAGACACCTCTCATGGTATGGCTTCACTCCTCCGGTCAAAGTAGAATATTCAATTAATAACGGACAGACCTGGTCGCTCATCACCGACAATCTCACCGGAGATTATCTCGAATGGGCAGTACCTACACGTAACACACAATATGCACGCATCAGAGTCTCATCGTTGACCAATCCTAATGAAACACGTACCTCACGTACTTTCTCAATAGGGCAGATTCAAATCGGCTCCGTCCTCAATACCGTGACTGTGCCATTCTTCCCCTATGGTCTCGCGTACGACGGTAAGGGTTCACTCTGGGCAACGAGTTTTTACGAACGAAAAGCATATCGTATCAACTCAACGACTTATAGCGTTGAGCGCGTCATCGACTGCGATACCCTCTGTACCGACTTGACGCTTGACCGCGCTACAGGCACGCTGTATGTTCATAAACTAACAGACATTACCGGCGGCGGAGGAGTCATCATCGTCATGGATACCAATGGTACCGTACAGCGTACCATGCCAAGCCCGGCTAAAAATTATCCGGTTGGCCTCGAATTAGTCGATGGCAAGCTCATCGTCGGCGATCGCGACGGCAAGCGTATTCTCTACACGGTTGATCGCGAAACAGGTGCGACTCTATCGTCGGTATCTAATCCGTATCAAGTGGCCGCAGGCCCTCGCTGCCTCTGCTATGACGGCAATCAATTCGTGTATCAGACAGGGTACGGCTCTTCGCAGTATAATATTAAGATCGATAAAAATAACCTCGGTAAAGAGATTACCCGCATGGAACTTAATTACAACGGCAGCCCGATTAATGCCCGTGCGATCGAATATGACCCACGTGACAAAAACTTCTGGATCTCTGATCCATTCAACGGTATTATCTACAAGCTTGCCGGTTTTGAGACTGTCGTAGGCGTCGACGAACCCACTCCGTCAACTATGACCGGAGAGTCTCTCTCAGCATCTGTCTACCCGAATCCAACAAGTGGCGCAGCATTCATATCCTATGAGCTCAACCGTCCGGTCAGTCACATGAAAGTCGAGCTCACGAATTTACTTGGTGAATCTCTTGGCACTTTATTTGACAATTCCGTCTCGGGCAACGATGCTCACGGCATCCTCCGCCTCGAGACTGCCGACTTGGCAAATGGCGTTTACTCCGTTATCTTTACGCTTGACGGCACCGAACGCATCGCTCAAAAAGTGGTCGTTGCACACTAATGATACTCCTGCTTTGCTGCCGGAGATGGCGTTTTACGCCGGGTCTCCGGCAGCAGGCAATCGGAGATAATTATTTGAATACACGGTAGATAGAATATTATGCGCCGCCAGAAACATCGTCACAGTGAAGAGGAGGCAGCCGGAGCTGACAGGTACTTATTGACCTACGCGGACTTAATCACACTGCTGCTCGGTCTCTTCGTGATTCTCTATGCGTCGGCGCAGGTCGATAGTGGAAAATACAAAGAATTCTCGGCGGCAATGACCGATTATTTTAAGCCATCAGGCGATAAGCAGCCACACAGCGACAAAATTCTCCCCGGTGCCGATGGTATTCCACAGCCGATTTTGCCGAAAGCGCCGCAGAAAACGATCGATCAAATTACACTCGAAGTCGAGCGAACGCTGCTCAAGGAAATCACGAACGGACTCGTCAAAGCAGAGCGCACTCCCGACGGATTGAAGCTCGCATTGCCCGAAGCCCTACTGTTTACGTCAGGTAAAGCCGATATTCAGCCGCAAGCGCTCGCAGTGCTCGACTCTCTGGCAGCGATTTTTGTGGGAATTGACAAACAAATCAGCGTGGATGGATTCACAGACAGTATCCCAATCCGCACGTTTCAGTTCGAGTCGAATTGGCATCTCTCGTCCGAACGTGCAATGAATATTGGGTATTACTTACTTCAACGCGGCGTGCCGGATCGGTATTTTTCGATTCGAGGATTCGGAGCTACAAAAGCAATCGCGCCTAATACTACTGCCGATGGCAGAGCAAAAAACCGGAGAGTGGAAATCTTAATATCCGATCTGCCTCGCACAACGCCCTCGTCGGAAGGCTATATTTCAGACTCAGTTAAGAATACTACATTTCAGAATATACAATGACAACGTGTTTTATCAACTTCATGGAGAACAATTATGCAGGATGCATCTGTCCCTACCGCTCGCTCCATCGCTACGCCTGATTTTGGCGATGTGGCTATCGAGAGCAAACATGTCTTTACCTTCCCCGAAGGTCTCTTAGGATTCCCCGAATTACAGGAATTTATTCTCGTCAGCGAAGAAGCAACAGCCCCGTTCCGGTGGCTGCTGTCCGTCAAAAACCCCGCCATTGGATTCCCGCTGCTCAGCCCCTGGTATGTCGATATGGAATTCACGCCGAATTTCACCTATGACCTCGATACAAGTTCGATCTTTGTCATAGTGACTCTCCTCGACGAACAAAAACGCATGACCGCCAATATGAAAGCGCCGATTGTGCTCAATGTCGAGCGGCAGACGGGTGAACAGATAATACTTCCCGGCGATAGCTATTCAACGCAGCATATTATTGAAAGTACGACTCCGCGTCCACATCTCGAGAGCACGCCCCCGGTCGATAAAGTACGGTCTATTTTTACTGCTCAATTCGGTACGATTGAAGTCGCCGACAGCCAGATTATACATTTTCAGGATGGTCTGCTTGGCTTTACGAACCTCCTTAATTTTGTAATCATTAGCGATGAAGAGACCGCCCCGTTTAAATGGCTGGTGTCCTTGGATCAGCCCTCGATTGGCTTCCCGATGCTCAGCCCATGGCTGCTCGATACTAATTATGACCTGCGCGAGGCATTCAACCCCGCCTACTCGGCTGCTTTTGTTGTCGTCACGCTCGGTACAGAGATGACCGCCAATATGAAAGCACCGGTGATTATCAATGTGAACAATCAAACAGGTGAGCAGAGAATATTATCTTCGGACAAATATTCTCCGACATTCGCTATTACTAATAAAAAATAGGAATTACTCACTTTTTTGGAGAAAATTGTATGTTAGTACTTTCGCGCAAAGTGGGTGAGATAATCACCGTTGGGAATTCCATTACCATTACCGTCGTCGGTAATGACCGTGGTATCATTCGTTTGGGAATCGATGCGCCCCGCGATATTCCCGTTCATCGTAAAGAAGTCTATGATAAAATCATCGAAATGAATCGTCAGGCAGCGCAGACTAAAGTCTCAGCACTCAAGCATGCCATCAGCGGACTTGATTTACTGGCATCCGGCGTCGATAATCCGCTGAATACAGATAGAATTGAGCTCACCAACCAAGCGAGCGGTGAATGACTCCACAATCTCAATCAAGGAAAAACATGACTGAAATACCTGTACTTATTATAGATGATGATATCTGGATGCAGAGAATCCTCTCGAAAATTATTTCGAGTTTTGGTTTTATACCCTATGTCGCCTCCAATGGATATGATGGCATCGCCCTCGCCGTTGAGCATCGACCGGCACTCATCATGCTCGATGTGCTCATGCCCGAGATTTCCGGACATCAAACTCTTAAGGTCTTGAAACATATCAATGTTACTAAAGAAATTCCGATCGTCATGGTAACAGCAATCTCGGATATTGAGAACATCGGACTCGCCATCAAAGCAGGCGCTGCAGGTTTCGTCGGCAAGCCGTTTACACGAGCGACGATCTATGATAAAATCCGCGATGTGGTCAATAAAGACGTTATTTCTCAGGCAAGTCTCCGGGCACAGGCAGATGATTTTGCACCGGATGCCAAGACTTCTGCCACCGAGAACAGAACGTATATTCCGGCTGAACCCGAGAGTGGCGGATATGATACGGCTTCCAAATCGAATGCAATGCCACAGCAGATTATACCCAAAACGTATAAAGAAGAAGAGAAAAAAAACATCGAAGCAATCAAGGAATTATTACTCAAACCCAGACGGTAGAATATCCCTGAGCGCGTATGTATGTCTTTGAAAATACTTCTCCTAACGACGGCAGCAAGCTCGCATCCGTCACTGCACACTCTTTCGGTGAGATAAGAAAACGAATTCACCGAACACATACCGCCTTTGAAGAATGGTCGCGCGTGGACATCAGCGAGCGCGCGACTTTTCTGCATCGAATCGCCGACCTGCTGATAGCCCGCGCCCAAGACCTCGCGACCCTCATGGCTCTCGAAATGGGCAAGCCGCTCGCCCAAGGAAAAGCAGAATCCGAAAAATGCGCCCTCGCCTGCAGGTATTTTGCCGATCATGCCGCACAGATGCTCGCCGATGAACTTATCCCAACGGAATATTCCAAAAGCTATGTCACCTACCGGCCACTCGGTACAGTACTCGCTATTATGCCGTGGAATTTCCCGCTGTGGCAGGTGTTCCGCTTCGCCGCACCGGCGCTTATGGCCGGAAATGCTATTCTCCTCAAGCATGCGCCGAATACCTTCGGCTGCGCGCACGCAATTGAACAACTCATTCAAGATTCAGGAGTTCCTCACGGATTACTGACCAATATATACGCTGAAGTGCGGCATATTCCTGCTGTCATGCGCAGTCCATTTGTCCACGCAGTGACCTTTACCGGTAGCACGAAAGCCGGTATGTCAGTCGCCAAAAATGCAGGCGCTGCGCTTAAAAAATCAGTGCTTGAGCTCGGCGGAAGCGATGCGTATCTGATACTCGAGGATGCGGATATCGAGCAAGCAGTTGAGTCCTGCGTTACCTCACGGTGTATAAATTCCGGGCAAAGCTGCATCGCCGCCAAACGCTTTATTGTACCACGGACAATTCTGAACCAAGTGGAAGAAGTCTTCTTCCAAAAGCTGAGCGCGAAACGCTTCGGCAGCCCATTCGACCCTACAACCGACCTCGGACCACTCGCCCGACATGACCTGCGGGATGCCCTTCATTCTCAGGTGGAGCGTTCCATCGCTGCCGGCGCGAAACTCTTGCTTGGCGGCACACTTCCCGATCATCCGGGTGCGTTTTATCCGCCGACATTGCTGACCAATGTGGCGCCGTCGATGCCCGCTTATCACGAAGAACTCTTCGGTCCGGCCGCTGCAATTATCCCGGCCGACAGTGAAGCGGACGCAATTCGCATCGCTAATGATAGTGTCTATGGTCTTGGTGCTGCTGTATTTACGCGGGATGTGACGCGTGGTGAAGTCATCGCCCGCTCGCTCATCAATGCCGGTACATGTTATGTCAACGATTATGTGAAGTCCGATGTGCGCCTGCCGTTCGGCGGGATAAAGCACTCGGGTTTTGGCCGCGAACTCTCCACCC
>JBPOHH010000219.1:0-3108 GCA_052035765.1 Bacteroidota bacterium | reverse complement strand
TTTTACTATTTATTCATTATCTCTTGAGCCAATACTCAAGCAATTTCCGTTGGTTATCCGACATATCCGACACCTGCAGAAGCGCTTTATTAACAACAGGTTCGGGCACAAGTGTTGTTTCGTAGAGAGTACCGTCGCAGAGCGCTGTAATCGTCGCACTCTTCCCTGCTCCTACCGATTGCATTTCCTGCATGAATGTACTTGCTGATGAAACGCGGCGGCCATTGACACACAGAATCTCATCGTCAATGCCAAAACCTGCGCGCTCGGCAGGTGTACCTACTTCTACCTCGCGAACAATCACTTTCCCCTGCTCTTCTTTCAGCGAAACACCTAAGAAAACAGGAGCTTTCTTGGCAGCAAACGGACGGTTTTCGCCAAATGTGTTCCATGGAGCAACTTCCGTGCGCGTGCCCCAGACGAGTCCAAATGGTTGTAATATCTCGTTATACGGGAGTTCGTCCATTCCGCCCATCCATTCCAAAAGCTTCTCACGGATCTTGACTCCCACGGCAAATTCGATACAATTAATAATATCATCTTCCGAGAGTCCACGCTCAGGACGATTTTTATACAATTCCCACATCGTTCTCATTGCATGATCAAGTCGATACGTACCATTGGTTTGCGCTATTATCCACATATCGAGCAGCATCGTCACGATACCGCCCTTGAGATAGTAGGACGGGAACCTGTTATTCATGTCCGGGCTGAGCGAATAAAGCTTCACCCAGGCAAGAAAACTACTATCCTTCACCGACATCGCAAGACGTCCGGGAATTCTTTCAAGACGCCCCAAATGCTGTTCACTCACGACATGGAGATATTCGTCCCGCGTATAAAACCCGCAACGATAGGTCAGTAAATCATCATAATACGATGTAAATCCTTCTGCCAGCCAAAGCAGCGATGTATAATTTTCATTCGAATAGTCAAACGGACCAAGCTCTTCCGGGCGAATACGTTTAATATTCCAGGTATGAAAATACTCATGCACGAGGAGTGCGAGCATCCCTTGCGCGCTTGCTTTATCGGAGAAAGCGCTTGGTTCGACAGCACTTACATTCGACCGTGCATGTTCGAGTCCACCGCGCTGACCTTCACCCACTAGCAACATAAACACATACCGGTCATACGGCAATTCACCCCAAAAAGCGCGTTCCGTCTCCACAATCTGATGCAATTCCCCCACCAGCCAATCGATATCGACATTTTGATTACCCATAATTGCCAGCTCATGCTTCGCGCCGGCTATCTCAAAATATCGCACCGAATGATTCCCTATTTCAATCGGAGAATCAGCGAGAATATCGTAATTCAACGCGCCAAGAACGAGCGGTTCATCATCGGTAAAACTCTCTTTCACCGGTGACAATTGCGTCGTAATAGTCTTCCAATTCAAGCGGTTATGATGAAAATAGACATGATGGATTTCGTGAATTCTGTCTTCTACAAACATCAGGCACGCCACCGGCATAATATAGGCATGAAAACGATTCACATGGGAAGTGCGCACGCCGCGTTCATTGGCGAAGTACGTGTAATATAAGCGGATAGAAGAGGTGTGTTCGGTCGTAACCAAGATGCGGTTTTTCGAAGTCCATTGCCATTGAAGAGGATTTCCCGCTGCATCGGTGATGATGACATTCCCCTGATGAGCCACCATTTCGCGGATTTTATAGCTGCCTGGCATCCACGACGGCATCACAAGGGCTGTCGATGGTGTACTAATATTATCAATATGAAGCTCTACGCGGATCGTATGCTGAGCGGCTTTGTCGAAGTAAAGATGATAGCGAATTGAAGCTGTCGTATGAAGTAATTGTTCGTCTCGTTGCTCAATAGAATAATTCTGCACGTTGATAAGTTCCTGTAATAATTAGATGTTTAATAATTATTGTATGTATTTAGCGATTTCCAAAATAGGTATTTTCCAGAAAATCATCCTGGAAAATTGTTTCTTCTTTCTCCTCGGGAGTCGGCTTCGGCGGGATATACTCTCCCCCTGTCAAGTGGTGCAACGTCGCACGAAGCTGTTCGATTTCATGGTCTTTTTTGAGAATTTCACGCTTGAGTTTCTGCTCCTGCGTCGCGATCCATTCCGGGTCGTGCAGCTCCTTCTCAATCGTAAATGGCTCTTCCGTTCGTAAGCGCTTCAGCGTTCGGGACTCCCTCTCGAAACGTATTTCTAATTCTTTTATTTCCGCCCGAAGAGCATTTTCTTCAGAAACAGATTCGGGGTGATTTTTTCTGCTCACCGGCGCATCATCGACACAAATTACCGTGTGCAAGGCGCGCATTTTCTGAAGATTCTTCTTGTCAAAGGCATCCTGCGTTTCTTGCCAGAATTGCGTAAATTCTTTACTTTCTGAATTTACATCAGGATGAAGCTTCTTGACAATTTCACGGTAGAGTTTTGGTAAGTCTCCCTTTCCCTGTCCGCTCTCAGCCGGCGCTCCCGTCGGCACACTCTCATCGAACGCTTTATTCATCCGTTTTCGGTAACTCTCAAATTCTTTATCAACGAATGTATGGACAAGCTGCACGATTTCCGGCGTTAATTTCTCTCCGCGAGCATGCTTCATCGACAGCAACTCCACGCGCCGGCCAATTTCCGCAGCTTCAAAGGTTTTTTGCTGTATGTCTATCTCAAGTGTATGAAAATGCTGATCATAGATTTCCAGCAAGCGCGGACGAACAACATTCTGCAATTCAAACCATTCCTTGAGTATGGACTGAATCGACGCCTTGAGCGTGCGGATTTTCTCCTGCAACTCCTCGCGAATCGGTGACGCTATGAGTTCATGTTCGCTCATACAACTCACTTTTTCGATAGTTCAAAGAATCGTTTGAGAACATCATCTGCCCGGAATTCGGTCGTCTGCCGCGCTACCCATTCGTAGCTTTTTGCAAGCATCATATCATACTTTTCATCCGAAAGCTTGTCAATTTTCTCTGCTAAGTCATTAGGATTATGATAGGTAAGGCAATTGACCCCACCAACGAGTTCATGCGGGGCGCAATTCGGATGTTTGAGTTCCAAATCCCTGAAACACTGCACGCTACCATTAGCCGCAATTTCATAATGACGCAAACAGTCCCATCCTG
>JBPOHH010000645.1:0-2213 GCA_052035765.1 Bacteroidota bacterium | reverse complement strand
CAATACCGGATGTTTTTCCAAGTAGGCAAGCTGTAAGATATTCGGATGATTCGAGAACAACTCTCATTATCTACGATGGTGAAATCTACCAGCGAAAATCCCTCCAACTCGGCTTCACCGCAGGACTCCAATACGACCTTCCCATCTATACGCTCGATGAAGCAGCACAAAAATTTGTGACGCTCACGCCGAGTGTTTTATTCAATTACAATCTCACAACTTATTCTGATTATGAGAAGTTACGGGCTTGGAATGTGAGTGCGGGGTTTGCTCTTAAAGTTGGTTTATAACTTCTTTTTTATTCACTCTCTTCACAATTTTTATGAAACACTTTATAGTACTTTTTGCATGCTTTTGCCTCGCGTTTTCGGTGAATCTTTCGGCTCAGAATGTGACGGGTTCGGTGGAGGTGGGGGTGTATTCAGCGTATCAGATGGGCTCTTTTAGCCTTGTTGACGGAATTAACATCACAACAGCAAAATGGAATTATATAGCAATGCCATATCTTCCGGCATTTGAAACAATTGCATTTGGCGGGACCATCGAGTATCACACGAGTCCGGATATTGCTTTTCAAGGTAACCTTAGATTTCACCAAATTTCTGGTTACACTCTACATACTCAAGCAGAATTTCTAAATGTGGAGCGCTATGGTAAAGAGCAATGGACAGATATAGAATACGCATATTCGATTACTATTCCTCAGGTTACTGCGGCATTTACAAATAAAATACGACTTATTGATCCAGGTTTTTGTTTTGTCTGGGGTGTGAGTGCAGGCATCATTGTCGGCGACAAGCAGGAAATTGAGTGCAGATTGATAGACAATCCCGATCATCCTGGGGTCACGTTTGACTCGCTTTATTATCCTATAGCACCGACGATACGAGGTCAAACTCCTGTCTATCTAAACGATGCCCACACGGCATTGCAAGCCTATAGCGGACCAATGTACGAGAAGAATGTACTGCAATTTGGGTATATAATTGGCGTGCAGTATGATATACCAATTTATACTACAGTTTCGAATAAAAAAGTCACGCTCATGCCGAGCATTTTATATAATGGGTTTATCACAAAATATTTAAAACAAACAGGTTTAAGTGCATCATCAATTAATTTTGGTATCGGACTAAAGATGGGTATATGAAAGAAATTTGATTAACTATTCTTGACTATTATGAAACACTTGTTCGTACTTTTTGCTTGCATTTGCGCTCTCTTTTCGGTTAATCTCTCTGCTCAGAATGTGGCGGGTTCGGTGGAGGTTGGGGTGTATTCTGCGTATCAGTTTACGCAGTTTAGCGGTGGATATATTGAGCTCCGCAATATCAATTATGACGATGGTATCTATAGTTCCTCCGGCTTTACATTGGGGACTACGGCTGAATATCATTTCAGCCCCTCTTTCGCGCTTCTTGGAATAATACGCTACGAAGAGCTTTATGGCACGAAAATTAAAAGCGGGGATAAGTACCCTAGTAAATTAGCAGATGGAACGGAGATAACCACCGAAATTCAACACGTACTGGATATACGCGCACCTCAGATTGCCGCCACATTTTTGGGTAAATTTCTTCTGCCTGATACGAAACTTAGCATCCTTACCGGTGCTTCGATTGGGTTACTCGTGAATGATAAAGAAGAACAACGGTATGAACTCATCTCCGATCCTTCAAAACCTGTGCAATTTCCCATTTCAACAGATTCTATTAATTGGCCGGTTAGAGATACACTCCCGGGAGCAAAAGGTCAGGTTGGTCGAATGAATGATAATCGCACTTCGATTACGCTTTACTCCGGCCCCATCTACCAGCGCGCCGCCCTCCAACTCGGCCTCACTGCTGGACTCCAATACGACCTACCCATCTATACGCTCGATGAAGCGGCGCAGAAGTTTGTCACACTCACGCCGAGTGTATTATTCAATTACAATCTCACAACATATTCTGATTACGAGAAGTTACGTGCTTGGAATGTGAGTGCGGGGTTTGTGCTGAAGGTGGGATTATAATAAAAATAAACGACGACTATTTTAAACACAAAGGACGCAAAGATAATCCACAAAGAGCACTACAAATACGAATTTTAATTGTGTACTTTGTGCAATCTTGGTGTACTTTGTGTTAAAACGTACCATGCTGATTTTTAAACACAAAGGACGCAAAGATAATCCACAAAGAGCACTACAAATACTGGTATCTATAGTGTAC
>JBPOHH010000338.1:0-1820 GCA_052035765.1 Bacteroidota bacterium | reverse complement strand
AAAGTCCGCCATACAGTGCAGCAACGAACAGGAGTATTTTGAGGAGCTTGTGGATCATAGATTATGGCGTCGATTTATGTTGACTGAACCCGTCAAATGGCGTAGGCGCGCTCCCACTTTTCGAGATAGAATACGTGCTTTTTTGGTTGAGTTCACATACTACAATCCAGTTGTATTTTTTATCAATGATATAGTAATCACCACTTGTAAACTCTAAAAGTGCTTTCATAGCTATTGGTTTACAGTCATAGACCAAATGTTTTGATGTTGGAGTCTGACCTTGCACAATCACCACCCAATAGTTGGTATTTGATTCAAGCTGATGTACATGCTGATATATTTCGGGTAACGTCACAATGCCGATGAACGTCTTTTGTTTAATTCGTTCCGACCAATTTGAATACCGGTAATTAGAATCATGAATAATAAATGCAGCTTCTATGTTCTTGATAATGTTCGTCCATTTTGTAAACGGAACATGGAAATCCTGCGATGAAAACTGCTTTTGCAGTATGTCTATTTTTTCTTCCCAAAACATGTAATCGTAAATCTATGATTGATGAATTGTTTGGCTAGTAAGCAGTGAGCTTAGTTTGGTATCAGCAAGTTTCTTTGGAACAGATTCCGTCCATAATTTCTGTGCTAATAAGAAATAGCACCGGTATATGAGGAATGTTTTCGTTTTAAATAGTATGTTCATTCCCCGGCACCTTCACCTGCTTTCCTACCCTCATACCGCTCGCGTGCTTTTATCTTCCATGGCGCATCAATTTCCCAATCTCCTGCCATGATGCAGCCGTAGGGCATGATTTCATCGAGTACTTCGCCGAGTCCAAACTCTTTCATTTGGCGCTGCACCATAGCCGCATTTTTGTACGCGCTCGGCAGTTCGGAAATGTCGATGTGATTGGAGAAAAACCGTATATCCAAGCCATGCGTTTCTTCTTGAAAAATTTGCTCAATCGTCTTGTGGGCAAGATTCTTTTTGTGTCTGCCTCGGCTGATATTTCGTCCTGCACCATGCGGCGCAAATCCCAAATTACTTGGCGTCGTCTGCCCTTTTACGATCAACACCGGCTCGCTCATGTTGAGTGGTATCAGGCGTAAACCGTGGTTGTTGTCGGGAACAAATTGGTCGTCAAGCGGCGTCGCGCCTTTTGCATGATAGAATAAATCACCCGATTTAAACACAAAATTATGTTCGTTCCAGAATCTGTCGAATGGATCTTTGCGTAGCTTTTCCGCCGTTGCCGTATGAATCGTTTCGTGGTTTAATTTCGTCCATTCTCTCACAATTTGGAGTGCGTCCCAATACGCTTTCCCTTCGTCAGTATCGAAGGGTATCCACGCATTCTTTTCCTGGGTTTTGGGGGAAATCTGCTTGCGGAAGACTTCGGCGAGTTTCATTCCCTGCGAGTAAAGATTCGCGCCGAACCCTCTGCTGCCGTGATGGGTTACCATCATTGTTTCGCCGGTATTTTTTGATATTCCCACAAACAAAAAATGATTGCCGTCCCCTTGAGTTCCGAGGTGAGATGAAGCGAAGCTGATGCTACGTTCGGAAGATAGAAATCTATTACTTTCAATCTTCTCGTGTAATTCTTTCGGTACGTCAGAATAGTCACGACGCCCGCCGCCACCGAAATGGGTAATGGAATGCGCAGCATCGAGGACGGATTTGGGTGATATCATACCGAGGTTTGTCATCATGACCGAACAGCAAATATCAGCGCTGTGCATGGCAGGATGAATTGCATTTTTGGCAATCACCACACCACCGACGGGAATCTGCCCGACGCCTCCGGTAGGACAAGCATCCG
>JBPOHH010000883.1:0-6103 GCA_052035765.1 Bacteroidota bacterium | reverse complement strand
CGAGGCGTCACGGTCTTCGGCGCGCAAAAAGATGATTTGTATATTGGAATTAATGGTGGGAATGCCCGGGAATTCGCCTCGCAAGGGCAGCATAAGTCATTATTGATTGCACTGAAAACGGGAGAGTTTGAGTATTTACGGGCAGCGAAAGATGAGATGCCGATTATGCTGTTTGATGATATTTTCAGCGAACTCGACGCGGCGCGGACGGGACGTGTATTTCAGAATATTATCCGTTCGAAAGCGCAGACATTTATCACGACTACCGAGTCGGAATCGTTGCGCAAGGCGATTCCCGAGGGCGTGCAATCGGCATTTTTCAGAGTCGCTTCGGGCGTTATTGAACGTATATAACTCTATTATAGGCAATGAACAACGACAATTTCTCTTCTCTCAAGACCCTAATGCATCAATTCCTCCGTGAGCGGGGACTCGAGCATAAAATCAAAGAATTATCCGTGCCCACCTACTGGCGCGAAGCCGTTGGTGAGCAGGTCGATAAAGTCTCGACCGTGAAGTATTTTGACGATGGCAAGCTGTTTGTGGAGGTGCGTGCATCCGTCTGGCGCACCGAACTCCTTCTCCGTCGGGAAGATATCCGCCGAAAGATCAACGAGCGCTGTGGAATGGAGCTCGTGAAGGAAATAATTGTGCGGTAATTCCTTGAATTGCACAGTATTGTCACTGAAACAAAAAAAAGCCATCTTGAACGTAGTCGAGATGGCTTTTTTTATTCTGGTGGTCAATCTATTCCTTCGTGAGCCGGGCAGTAATATCGATATTTAATTTAATGAGATTATTGACTTTAATCATGCCGAGCATTACTTCCGGCGGCTGTACATTATAGTCTGTCATACGCACATCTTTTACGGAGACAAAGCGATACTTATTGCCGTCGATTTTGCGGGCTTTTACGTCGAGAACGACGCGTTTGGTCACATTGGTAATGGTCAGATTTGCCAATACCTTGAGTGGCTTCCAGTCACGTTCTACGTCTTCGAAATTCGCTCCGCCGACGGTCATTGCGCCGAGGAGGTCAATTTTGATAGTCGGATATTGCTCGGCTTTCATTGCGTCGCAGAGATCGGCATTCATTTTAGAATTATCGCAGTCAAGATTCTTGGTGCGAAGCTGCAGCATGGCATTGGTGAGTCGAATGGTATCACCTTTGTCATTGAGCATAAAGCCAAAGGAGATAGGCGCTGTCTTGTCGCGGCTGTTACACTCAAAGGTATTGATATTACTGCTACCTTCGATAAAGAGGCGACTGTTGTCCTCTATGTGAGCGGTATAGGTCGCGCGCCGTGGGGAAGTATCTGCTGCGAATCCGAAGATCAGCAACGACAGTGTGCAAAATACAAGAAGCTTTTTCATAGTATCATCTCCGAAATAAACAGTGTTCCGATAGGTCACGTTTCGAAAGTGTTTTTGGTTTAAATTATTATTATTCAAGAGAATTACTGCCAATACATCAAAATTACCGCAATTCAACCATTCACCCAAAAAAATAATGCCGGACCCAACCAATCTGCTTCTCATCCTCAGTAGGAGAGTATTCACAAGCGTCATGTTCGCGTGCCGGCATTATTTCTTGATCTATACAAGAACTATTTTAGATTAGAAACCTACGGCGGCTTCGAATACTACACCGTCGAACTTACCTTCTGAGAAGATGTTTTTCACAGGGTAATCTTTGTAGGATTGTGTGACATATTCAGCTTTGATCATCACGTTGTCGGTTACGAACCATCCACCGGCTATTGCTATGCGGCTTATGCTTTGTTCGGTTGTGCTGCTGGTGATCATATTACCTTTGACCATATTGTAGCGTGCGCCGAGATAAACATTTTCTTTAGCACCGAAGCGATAGAGGACATCGGCTGCGATTTGATTGAATTTGCGGTCGAGAGCTGTTTTGCCTGTTGGGTCTGCAACGAGATCTTTATCATTAGCATTGCGACCGGTGGCTGTTTCGTAGGTACCGAAGAATTCGAGTCCGCTTGCTTTAAAGAATGCATTGATTTGGAAAGCAGTTACTTTGTCAGACATACCGGGATTGACTCTACCTGACCATGCGTTTGCTGTGTAGGATGCTGTTGTTGGCTCCATTACCATCCAATAGTTGGATCCTGTACGGTCACCCCAGAAGAGGGTATTGCTTTGAGCGCTGCTGATCATATATCCTGAGCCGGTAACGCGGAGGCGCATGTTGTCGCCGATTTTATCATCATAGCCTACTTTAAATAGAAATGCAGGTGCTTTGGATGTATCTTTGTCGATTGCTGTTTGGTTGATTGCGTCCACACTACCTTTTATAGCACCATTGGTCACGCCGACGAGTGCAAGTAATCCGCCTGAACGGAAGAGAACATCGGCACCGATTTCTGTAGCATACGCATCAACGATATAATTTTCTAAGAATGGATTTTGGAGAGTAGCACCACCATCAGAGCGGCGGAAGTGTGCATCACCGTAGTTGATTTCCATGTGACCGACGCGGATGGTTAAGTATTTCATCAGATCATCAAGCGCGCTTACACCGAGGAATGAAAGATTGTCAAATTGAATAAATCCACCTTTTACCCATGCTTCATTGTGGTGGCGTGCCGAAAGATAGGTCGTGACATTGAGGCGGATACCGTCTTCTAATTGCACATCCATATTCAGGTTCGCCATCGCTGTACCAAAGCCGCCGGTAATTGGTTTTAACTTAAATGCTGCTCCCGTGTCCGGTACATTACTATGATTAAGTAATTGATATTGCTGAGTGAATCCTGCGCCAAAACGAATCTTGAGGCCATCGAATTTTGCTTGTTTGTCTTTTGGGGATTCAAACACGCCGATACCAGCTTTATCGTATGGGCGGAAATTATTGATAGTCGGCTGTTGTGCGGCTGCTGTCAAGGACATTGCGCATACCGTAAGACCGAGAGCGAAATTTTTAACAAACGTTTTCATGACTAACTCCAAATAAATATAATAGTAAATAACTAT
Organism: Bacteroidota bacterium; assembly: GCA_052035765.1. Taxonomy (GTDB): domain Bacteria; phylum Bacteroidota; class Ignavibacteria; order Kapaibacteriales; family UBA961; genus JADJXV01. The sequence goes on along the minus strand of JBPOHH010000883.1, from coordinate 3,109 downwards.
AAAGAATGTAAATTTTCAAGAGAATTAATATCTGTCATTTATCCTTTTTTCATCGTCAAGCTGAAGGTCAGCGTGATATCATCACCGCATTTAATCATACCAAGCATTGCTGAAGGGCGTTCGAGACTGAATCCTGAAAGCTTGATTTTCTTGGTTCCGGTGAAGACCACATCACCGTCAGCTTCGAGCTTTGCTTTTACCGTCATATCGACTGATTTTGCATTTCCGCCTATCGTCAGCATACCGGTTGCTTCGATGACCCATTCATCGCCACTTTTGGTGATCGACTTAACATTGGAAAGGGTAAATGTAATATTCGGGAAATCATCTGCTTTGAGTGCTTCGTAGATTTTCTCGTCCATGTCTTCGCCCTTGGGGCTTTTGATGGACTTGGCAAGGCAGGTGAGATTGAGGGAACCGATTGATTGGAGAACGGCATTTTGGATTGTGATGTCGCCTTTGGCAGAAAGAGTGCCGGCGGGAGCTTCCCAATCGTGGAGTGTCGAAGTGCCGGCGACAACCATCTTGTGTGCTTTCGAAGAATACTTATCTGCACGCGCGGTTGGCACCAGCAGTATCGCCAGTAGCGCGAAGAGCGAAATTACTGAACTTGTTTTCATGACGTTTCCCTTTATAAAATTAAAAAATATATCTAGATTCTGCGATTGTAATGATGGAGAAGTTACATGCATTTCTGCCGTGCTGTCTTTATCTTACACCGCAAAATTATGTGTTATCACACCGTCGAACTATGACAAATGTCATATGTCATATTTTAGATTACACGGCCAAATACCACTTTCCTTATGTCCTTAAAATGTGATTAAAATATATAATGTAAAGATAGTTAAGAAAAAACAACTAATTAGTACTGTTTGTAAAAAACTATCAATAATTTTTGAAAAATTCCATTATTTGTATGTTTTCCCCTTATGGTGTGATGTCGTCTATCCTCCGGTATTGTCATGGAGGTGTCGTCGGGAAAGCGGTCTGTTCTTTCTAAAAGTACCGCTGAACTCTTCAGGCAACCGGGCAAAGCAAATCGGAAATCGAATTTTCATCCTATGAATTACCCGAATTTTTCTAATTTCGCTTTTATTAATGTATAAGCTACTTTCAAAATCATTGTATAGGAGTAAAGAATGAAATATTTTCTCGTTGCAATTGCTCTGCTGTGGTGGAGCTCACCGGGCTTACAGGCCCAATCCACGACCGTCAGCGGCAGCTTGCTCTCAGCCGGTGGAAGTCCACTGAAGATTGCACATGTCCATGTCATGAATTCAGATTCCTACAAAGCCAAGCCACAGTCATTTACTGTTGATGATAAAGGTCATTTTTCATTTTCTCTGCCAAACGGTTGGTACCGCCTGCAATTCTCGGGTGTCGATTATTCCTCTGCTCCTGAGCGTCCGATGGAGGTCTATTGCAGCGGTCAGCCGTTGGAACTCAGTGCGAAGCTTGTGGCGAACTCTTTACCAAATGGTATCGATTCGGTGAAAATTATTACCGACCTGACTGAGTTCGACTTCACCAAAGCTGAGTTGATGAAAAAGCATTCCGATGGCACATTTTCGGCAGAATTTACTTCATCGAAGCCCACACTCAGCTATCAGGTCATGGTCTTTGGTGGAAATTCGCAAGGCGAGCATAGTGTCAATGGTACGATGAATGACAGCTACGAGTATGATGGCGGAGGTGATTACCGGTCAATCGTCAATGTGAGCAACGGTGCGGTGAAAATTGTCTTTGATCCCAAAAAAGTACCGACTGCGAGCGGCGAAGGGAACGTAGAATTTACCGATGAATTCTCCAAATCCGTGAAAGCAATTCTCGCACTTGAAAGTGCCGAACGTCAGGAATTCTTCAAGGCATACGGAATGCGTAAAGCCGGTAAGCCGGAAAACTATAACCCTAAAACTATCCATGATAACGTTCGCAAAGATATCAGCACTGAGAGCAATCCTGTTCTCCGCGAACTCCACATGCTCCGCTATTTGGCTGTTGGGTATTTCTCGGATGATACCACAGGCGCAGATCCAGCATTCGTGAAGGAGATTCTTACAGCAATTCCGGCATTTTCAACAGCATGGGGACATAGCCCTAATCTGATTGGTACAGCAGTGCGCTTAAGTAACGACAAAAAAAATGACTATCTGCAACGCGTCGTGAAGGAGAATCCATCCGTCTATGTAAAGTCAGATGCTCTTATATCATTACTGGAAAAAGCCACCGATGATAAGGATGATAAATTGGCTGCTACATATTACGGGCAGCTTGTCAAAGACTTTCCCGATACATATGCAGCTCGAATGGCCGAAAAGCGCTACAATCCTAATCGTAAAATCAAAGAAGGAAACATCATCCCGAATTTCGCCTTCGACGGCGTGGATGAAGAGTCCGGCAAAAAAATTACGCCCGCCTCCCTCAAAGGGAAATGGGTGCTCATCGACAATTGGGCTACCTGGTGCGGACCCTGCGTCGCCGAAATGCCGGCGCTGCACAGCGTGTATGAAAAATTCAAGAACAAAAACTTTGTCGTTCTCAGCGTATCCTTCGACCGTCAGGCAGCCGATGTGACCAAATTCCGCGGCGGAAAATTCAAAATGCCATGGATACACTCCTTCTCCGAAGGCGTCTGGGAAAGCGAAGCCGCGAAAGTATTTGAAGTGTCGGGAATTCCCAAACCTATCCTCATCGACCCCAATGGCAAAATTGTGGCATTGGAAAATGAACTCAGAAGTGAAAATCTCGAGAAAACTCTCGCTAAATATGTGAAATAACATCATCAACCCAAAGGGCGCAAAGCAATGACTGCTTCGCGCCCTTTGTTTGTATTTTGTGCACCCTGTGCAGTTTATTCCTACACAAACATTAAGGCAAACATGAGCAATACTGCTACTTCTGAAAAACACGGATTACTCCCAACTCTCGGACTCATGACGACCATATCGATCGTCGTCGGTGCGGTAATTGGCTCGGGAGTGTTCAAAAAATCCGCCCCAATGGCACAGCAGCTTGGTTCGCCCGAACTCCTCATCGGCGTCTGGGCACTGGCAGGATTACTCACCCTCTTCGGCGCTCTCACCAATGCCGAGGTCGCCGGTATGAT
>JBPOHH010000610.1:0-10827 GCA_052035765.1 Bacteroidota bacterium | reverse complement strand
ATATTTATCTCCTCAAATTTTTGCGTCTCTACGGGAATTCCCGTCCGTTCTGTTGTTATCACCACCCATCACCATATATCACATTTGTAGAGACGCAAAATTTTACGTCTCTACGGGAATTCCCGTCCGTTCTGTTGTTATCACCACCCATCACCATATATCACATTTGTAGAGACGCGATGCATCGCGTCTCTACAGGAATACACGTCCGGTCGTTTGTCATCACCGCCCATCACCATATATCACATTTGTAGAGACGCAAAATTTTGCGTCTCTACGGGAATATGCGTCCGTTCAGTTGTTACCCGTCCGGTCGGTTGTTCCCAACCGACCGTCAACACTTGCCGCTGAAACGTACTGCACGATATCCACATTCAATGGTTGAGAAGCTATCGCATAGTGCTGAGATTTTGTAAATTGTAATTGATATAGGAAATTAAACACGTATCCGAACGGATGAGCGGTACGTTTCATAGGTACGTGTTGACGACCAGTTGAAACAACTCGTCGGACGGGAAATCGACCCGTTAGACAATTATCTCTACGACCAAATAGGCAATCTCACCCAAGACACAAAAGAAGGAATCACCAGCATAGAGTGGAACGGCGCAGGGAAAGTCACGAAAGTAGTAAAAGGAACAACCTCAACCATTTCATTTTTGTATGATGCCATGGGCAATAGAGTTCGTTGCTTTGTAAGCAACCCAAACAAAACAACGTACTATGTCCGTGATGCAAGTGGTAATGTGATGGCAACGTATGAAAAAGTAGGCACAATGGGCACGATAAAACAAATCGAAGTCCCCCTCTACGGAAGTGATAGAGTAGGTATGGCAAAGCGGAGCGCAGAGCGTGGCACATTCACCGCGACGGATACAAGCTCCCGCTGGCTGGGCTACAAGATGTACGAACTCAAAGACCACCTCGGCAATGTGCGCGTTGTGCTGGGCGATAAAAAGACCCGGACTACCGGCACAAATCCCTTCCAGCCGGATGTGGTAAGCTATAGCGGGTATTTCCCGTTTGGAATGCAGATGCAGGAGGATACATGGCAGAGTCCGTTGTATCGGTATGGGTATAATGGAAAAGAGAAGGATGGGGATATAAAGGGTGAGGGGAATAGTTATGATTATGGGGCGAGGATGTATGATCCGAGAGGAGCAAGATTTTTAAGTATGGATCCATTCGCAAGTAAGTTTGCATCTCAATCACCATACATCTTTGCAGCAAATTCACCGATTTCATTTATTGACCAAGATGGTAAGTTTGCATACTGGATACACTTTAAGATTACTTATTTAGCTTTGAGAAATGTTGGGTTTGACAAGGTTACTGCGGCAGAAGTAGCCCATTACGCATCTATTTATGCAGATCATCCTGAGACAGACGGTCTAATTTTTAAGATGAACCAAAATCTTGCAGCGTCTGATAATGCAAAAAGAGATGCAGCCGGACTTGAAGCAATTCCTTACAACCTTAATGAGCCAACTACTGGCTACTCGGTTACTGAAAACTCTCAATCAACATCCCTTATCCAGATGGGGGTCGCAATTCATGCTATGAAAGCAGATTGGGAAACTATTTCCGATGATGAAGCATTAGAAAGGGCTTTACATGGAGGAAAATATTTCGAGAAGGACGGCACTGAAATTCAAGTGGAAGGAGCTATTCCTGTATTAAAGAGGATACTGGGGCAAGATAGGTCATTATCAGATTTAACTGAAAATGATAAAAAAGCATTAGGTATAGCGTTCATACGATACAAGATGCAGTGGTACATCAAGGCGTACGATGGGCAGATGAGAATCCAGCTCATCACATAGGCCGTACTTTGCTTCATATACTTGGAATAGATAAACTTTTCTTTCCAGATGGGAATCGGCATCCAGATATTGAATGTACGACAGGTATTGGTAGTGAAGAAGCGCAAAAAAGAACTGAGAGTGAAGTTAAAAATGCTAGTGGCAAGGAGATAAAAAATATACCTGGAGAAGAATGAAATGAAACTTTCAGTTTTTAAAAAAAAAGCATTTCTATTATTCATTATATCTATGAACGGTTGTGTTCTCATGTCTTGTTATCGTAGTATTATTTATTACGTAACAGATGAATCTAGAATACAGAATAGAAAAATAAAAAATTATGGAGTTATAGATTCGGTTGAGATATTTTCGCTTGATATTAAAGACGAAATTCATGTCAAGAATAAACGACCAAGTATTTCTGCTACAATTAATATATATTATAAGAACTTATTATTCAACATCACCCCTATTGTTTCTTATGTTGGAATTAACGAACATGGTGATACAATGAGAATTAATAATGGTGATTCTGGTATAGACAGATATGAATTAGATTATCTAAATTCTCAATATATTTCGGGGATAGTTAAGAGCTCATTTTTTTTAAGTGCCAATTTAGATAATAGTTCAATTACACTTCAAGAGGTTTCCAAGAAAGTCTATGACAGCGGCAAACAGATAAATGTTCAATTTAATGCTGATTCGATAAGGAATGATGATGCCCTTCGGGACTATTTATATGAAGGCAAACCACTAAGAATAATAGTTTCTATTTTAATAAAGGGTAAATACTTGAAGAGCGGCAACGATTTTTCGTTTGAGCAAGAATTTGTACTGTATAGAATTGAAAAAAGTCAATCCACACTCTTCATGTTACATTAAATTGAATACTTACTATATCCGCGACGCAAGCGGTAATGTGATGGCAATGTATGAAAAAGTAGGCACAATCGGCACGATAAAACAAATCGAAGTACCGCTCTACGGAAGCGATAGAGTAGGTATGGCAAAGCGGAGCGCAGAGCGTGGCACATTCACCGCGACAGATACAAGCTCCCGCTGGCTGGGCTACAAGATGTACGAACTCTAGTGACCATAAATGCAGTATAAGTTTTTCATGATGGCTGACAGACATGTTTTGGTCTCTATTACTAAAGAAAATAAACTTAAATCTATTTATAAATATATAATTTATCAAGCTGTTATATGAAAAAACAACTTTTACCCTTGTTGCTAATTGTTCTCGCTGTGTTAATTAATAGTTGTGGCAAAGATGAGCCCACGGTTGTTGAGCCGACTGTAAATCCCGGAACTTTACTTTTTACACTTAGTGGAGGTATAAAGGATTATCTGGGTTTGGTTAAGTGGAGTCCGGATGGAACGAAAATTGCGACTTCTGGAATTTCGGCTTCCGGTGATTACGATAGCACAATTATTATTTGGTCAACGCAAAACGGGACAAAGCTCTTAACGTTAAAAGGCAGCCAAGCAGATGTTAAAGCAATACAATGGAGTCCTGACGGTTCAAAGATTGCGGCTGGCGGAGGGAGAGGCATGGTCGATATTTGGTCTGTTAAGAATGGAGATAAGGTACTAACTCTTCCATCCGATAAATTAGAACCAAATATTCTTTATGCAGTAGAGTGGAGTCCTGACGGTTCAAAGATTGCTACAGCTGGATCAGCAAGAAAAATAGAGATTTGGTCATCAGAAGCAGGTACTTTATTACTTACTTTGAAGGGACATACAAATAGTATAGCTGCGATTCAATGGAGCCCTGATGGATCAAAAATTGTTTCGGGAAGTTGGGATAAATCAGCAAGGGTGTGGTCAACAGTAGATGGATCACATCTTTTTTCTGTCGGTCGTCATGAAGACTATCTTACGTGCGTTCAATGGAGTCCTGACGGTTCAAAATTTGCAACTGGATCGAACAACGGTAGTAGTAGTAGTATTATTAATAACCCAGCTTTCGTTTGGTCTGCCACAACCGGTGAACTGCTTTCTACATTGAGTGGACATACTGACGACATCTTATCAATCGATTGGAGCAAAGACGGTACTAAATTAGCAACTGCTGGGGGTGATAATATTTTGGCATACAGTCCCCCAAGTGAGAACACTGTTAACGCTTTTTCGCTTCATACTCAAGAAGTAACTTCTGTTCAATGGAGTCCCAATGGAACTAAATTAGCTTCATCCAGTCAAGATAAAACAGCAAAAATTTGGTCTGCGGAAAACGGACAACTTCTCTACAACTTAGAAGGTCATACGAACTGGGTCAGTGCAGTAAGGTGGAGTCCGGATGGTACGAAAGTAGCTACTATAAGCCACGATAACACGGTAAAGATATGGTTTATAGGGAAATAGTGGCTTCCCTCTACGATGGCAAAGAATTCAGTTGCTTCTTTTGTTTTTGATTAACTAAATCAAATAAAGCAGACAAAGAGGCACATTTTATCCCGACCTAATGACGTTATTTCCCGTCCGGTCGGTTGTTCCCAACCGACCGTCAACACTTGCCGCTGAAATGTACTGCGCATCCATAGTGAGTGTAAGCACGACAACAAACCTTCGACCTCTCTGAGGTCGTGAATTCTATGTGGTGCACCTTGCTATAAACGTTCGACCTCTCTGAGGTCGTTGTATTTTCCGTCCGAACGGTTATTTCATCTGCCGGGAGGGAATTTCCCTCCCAACCGGTGGTAGCAGCCGTCCGGACCGGAAAACCCCCAAAACTGCAATCATTCACCTCATTTTTCGCCAAAATTCCGTAATTTTCGGTGCAGTATGACAGTATCCCTTCACTTTTCTCCTCTTCCCGTGAGTAGTATGACGCGTTTTTGGTACAGTACGCTGGCAATCTTCCTGCTGCCAATGGTGGCAGCATTTGCCCAGCTTATTCCTGCGTATAATGATGACGGCAGCATGCTTACCTTCAAGAGCAATGAGCTCTATGACAGGGGGCTGCTGTACTCGGCACATGTCGCATTGCGACGGAGCATAGAGTCCATGCCCGAGAATCCGACGCAGGACAGGGCGGCAGTGCTGCGCGGCAGTATCGAGTATGCCGGCGGGAACCCGACCGGGGCAGATGCGATGGTGGAACAGTTTATTCTTCACCGTCCGAACTCTCCCTTCATCGCTCATGCATGGCTGGAGAGAGGTATTATTGCATTCCATGAAGAACATTTCGATGCAGCGCTCACGCATTTTGGTGAGGCGCATCGCGCCGCCGAGCGGGATCTTGCGCTGCGGGGTGATTCATTATACAGTGTCATCGCGAGTCAGGCCGTCTATTGGCGTGGTGTGGCGTATATCCGTCAGGGCAAGCACGACGAGGCGCGTCAGCAGTTCGAGCTTTGCGCTGCGAACTACCCGATGAGTGAATTCGCCGATGATGCGCTCTACAGTTTGGGCTATATCGCCGAGTCGAACCGCCGCACCGATACGGCAATTACCCATTTCAGTGCCATTCGCCGGTTGTATCCGAAGCGCAATACCCATGTCGCGGCGCATATCCGCGAGGCAAGTAATGAGCTCCGCCTGCGCGATTATTCATCGGCACTGCTGCTGATAGCATCGGCCGAGAATGCGATAAGTCATATTGATGCAAAGGATTCGATCGGAAAATTATACGAACCTCAGACCAACATCTCCCGTGCGCTCGAAGAAATACTCTATCTCCGCGGTCAGGCATTCTCGCTTGCCGGTCGCTTCGACACCGCACTTGCCGTATTTACGGACTTCACCCGAAAATTTCCGACTTCTACCCTCCGCTCCCGTGCCGATCTGGGCAAGGGCTGGGCATTATTAAACCTCGAACGCACCAAAGAAGCCGCTGATGTGTATCAGCATGTCATCGACAGCGCTGCCGAAGAACAGCCGCCGACGGTGGTTTCGCTCGCGCAACTCTATCATGCAGTAGCCCTGAAATTCAGTGGTAATCGCGAACAGGCACTGCAGGAATTTTCCTCGCTTTCGATGATGGGCGGCTATCCGTATTTGGCACAGGTGCTGCTCGAAAGCGGACAAATGTACTATGAAAATCTTCAGTATGACAATGCCCGCAAAGCACTTGAACGCGCCGAAAGAGAATCGCCCGACGCGGCTACATCGGTGAGAATTCAGCTCTTTTTAGGAGCGACCTATCTCGAACAGCAATCCTATAATAAATCAGCCCGCGCCTATACCGCCGCCGAAAAGCTCGCCCGCGCGAGTACTGTTATCACTCTCCCGCTCCGCGATAAATACCTTGCAGAATCACGCCTTAAGCAAGGCATCGCATACTGTCAGAATATGATGCAGCGCGAGGCAATCGCCGCTCTCACTCTCTATATCGGTGAGAATGGAAGCGACGGACGGAAAGAAGAAGCAATTTTCTGGCTCGCCGAGAGCTATTACCGCTCGGATTTACTCAAAAATGCCGAAGAATTATACCGCCAAATCCTCGAAGATTACCCCGCCGGAAGCCATGTCGAGGAAGCATATTACGGCCTCGGCTGGACGTTTTTCCGCAAGCAGGACTTTGCCAAAAGTGCCGAATTTTTCACGAAATTAGTCAAGCAATTCCCCGATACGCGCTATGGCACGGAAGCATTAATCCGCAAAGGTGACGGCCATTATATTCTCAAAGATTATCGTGATGCAGCGAGCGCCTATCAGGCAGCATTTGCGCGGTCGCCGCATTCGGACGAAGGTCAATACGCGGCTTTTCAAATCGGGCAAGCCCTTTACCGACAAAGAGATTATGATAAATCAGTCGAGGCATTCCGTAATTATGTGAAAGCATATCCGAAGTCCTCCCTCGCGCCACGCGCGTATTACTCTATCGGATGGTCGCATTTTCAGCAGAAGAAATACGAAGAGTCGATCGGTGATCTGAAAAAACTCATCGAACTCTACCCGAGCAGCGATTTACTGGCGCAGGCAAATTATTCCATTGGCGATAGTTATTATAATTTAGGGAATTTTGAACAGGCAATTGAGTATTATAAAATTGTTCTTAATTCCTTCCCGACGAGTCCGTATGCCGGCGAAGCGGTGAAGAGTATGCAGTTCTGCCTCGAAAGCTTAGGCCGCACCGAAGAAGCTGTTCAAATCGCCGATACCTTCGTTGCTGCTAATCCGCAACTCGAAGTATCCAAAGAACTTTCGTTCAACAAAGCATTCAAATTCTCGAGCGGCAAGAATTACTCCAGCGCGATTCAGGAATTTGAAAATTACCTCAAAAAATACCCCGACAATGATCGTAATGCCGAAGCACTCTTCTACTTAGAGAAAAGTTATGCCGGTATGAACGACCCCGAAAAAGCCGCTCAAACCTTCAGTGAATTACAGAAAAAATTCCCCAAAAGTGAATTCACGCCCATGGGCTTGCTCGAGCTCGGCAAGATGCATCTTACGCAGCAGCGCGCGATCCCGGCGGACTCCGTTTTCCGCGAAGTGCAATTGCAATAACCGGCGAATCCGGTCGCGGCCGAGGCGGGATTTGAGCGTGCGCAGATTAATTTTACCAAGGGAGATACGACGACCGCGCTCGACCTTTACCGCGAGGTAGCCACGAATTTTAAGAATAACGAGTACGCCGACCAAAGCAGATATAGAATTGGAATGTTTTTGAGAAATAAAGGGTTAGTTGATAGTGCCAGAGCAGAATTTGCCATTCTCGCAGCCCGCGCCGACGAGAATCCGCCACTCGCCGCCGAGGCAGCGTATAGAATTGGAGAATCCTGGCTGCGCGAGAAAAAATACGACAGCGCGCTCGTGGCGTATAAAGTCGTGCGGGAGAAGTTTTCGGGTGTCGAAGATTGGTACACCCTTGCGATGATCGGCTTGGGCGAGTGCTATGAGCAGGCGAAGGAAATTGACGCAGCGCGGGAGATTTATCAGACGATTTTGAATTTACGACCGACCGATGACTTCGGTAAAACAGCGCAATCACGGCTCAAGCGGCTCCCCAAAACGCCGTAAATAAACTGTAAGGCAAAAGCGTGAATACTGTAAGATAGGTGTAGATGTGTCAATCAGTGTGAAAATATCCTGACACTATTTCTTTGGCGTTCTGCCAAAAACAAAAAGGCAATTCTTTAAAAATTAAAGAATTGCCTTTTTGTATTGTTACGATTTGTTAGCGGGCGAATTTCTTGTAGCGGTCATTGATACGTCCCCAGTGAAGATTCGCCAGGAAATTATCAACGTATTTGGCGCGTCCCGGACCATCTTTGTGATAGTACGCATGCTCGAAGACATCGCACGAAATAAGGGGAATTCCACCCCAGATTGCGCCGTAGTGGTGTTCGTCAACGAGTACATTCAGCAGGCGGCCGCTGTATAATTGATCGAGGGTGAGTACGCCCCAGCCGGAGAGCTTTGCTGCGACGGCGGTGGCTTTGAAGTCTGCCTTCCATGCGTCGAAGCTGCCGAAATTCTCGATGATTGCAGCAAGAATTTCCGGACCCTGACTCGGATCACCATCACCGCCGAGCACTTCCCAATAGACGTCATGAAGGACGGTGCCGGCATGATTCCATGTTTGACGGCGCTTTAACTCACCGATTTGTGAGTAATTACCGTTGGCTGCCGAGCGGTCGGCCGTTTCGAGTTCGCCTTCGATTTTGTTGAGAAATGTCACATATCCTTTATGATGTGTGTTGTAATGCCAGTCGGATGTTTCCGGCGAAACGACTGCTTTGAGCAGGTCTTTTGCTTCGTCATCGGAGTAGGGGCGGGGATTAAATTTCCATTCGTAAGCCATGATGTAATCCTTTGTATGATTTTGATAAATTATGATGTTATGATTTATTTAGAGCTGATGGCACGCTGATTTTTATGATTATTATGATCTGCGCAGATAGGATGATTTACACACCGAACGAGCTGCCGCATCCGCAGGTTTTGGTTGCGTTGGGATTGTTGAACGTAAAGCCGCGTCCCATGAGTCCGTCGGTATAGTCGAGGGTGATACCCATCAGGTAGAAGATGCTTTTGCTGTCGATGAAGATTTTCATGTCGTTGGTTTCGAGAACGCGGTCATTTTCGCGGGGGGCGGCGTCGTAGCCGAGGGTGTAGGACATTCCGGAGCAGCCGCCGCCTTTGACACCGACGCGGAGACCGTAGTCTTCGGGAATGTTGTTTTGCGCTTTAATTTTCTTGACTTCGCCGATTGCCTTGAGGGTTACGTTGATATTGTCATTAGCGTCGGTACCGACGATTCCTGTTGGGATACTGACGTGATTGGCCACGTCCATGATAAATGCGTCCATGATGTCTTTCTAGAATGATGAGGGGAAATAATGAGTCGCGGCTTTGACGAACGACACCTTTTTCCATTGGAATAGATGGTGTTTTACTCTACAATTATCTTCCGGGGTCTCGATTATTCCTTCCGTTCGACAATTATTTGGCATAGAGCTTGCTAACTACTATAGTAATCCCGTAATTATTTGTATCATTTTGAGGTTGTAATTCCACAATGGAAACCATTAGTAAGCAATTTACTTTTCAAGCTGTGCCTTCGTTTGGCGATGTGACCGACATGGACGTGAGTTTTGTCGGCATGCCCGAAGATATTTCCAAGAGCGTTGAGCGTGCGTGTCGGAGCTTTTTCAAGAAAACGCGTAAAGTCGGCTCGACGACGATGCGGTGCACGATGAGCGGCATGGGTGATGTGCAGTTTGATATTGTTGAAATTGAGCGGTCTATCCGTAAGCCAAAGTATGCAATACTGGCTGATTAATTCAGTAAACAGGCGTACATACACCACGTAAACAGTAAAAATTCTAAACCTTCGTACTCACTAGAGAGTACGAAGGTTTTTTTATACTCGTAAAATAGAACCCTTCGGCTATTCGTTTTGGCGTGGCATTTGACTTTGGTCGGGTATTTGTGGTGTTTTGAGTAGTCTCAGCAACAATTCCCTTTTTGTATTTTGTTTATTTTGTGAGAATTATGAAAACTATCCAGTTCTTTTCAGTCCTGCTTTTCTCCTCTTTGGCGCTCGCCTCATTCTCACCGGTCACACCTACCGCCCTGCAAAAAATGGAAGCCGGCCGCCGGTATGTGGCCAATGAAGCATTTGGTTTTGGTGAAAAATTAGAATACCGTGTAGGCTATAAATTCATCACCGCCGGCAGCGCGTACTTTTATGTACGTCCGCAGCCCGTGATGCGGAACAATCAAAAATGCTATGATATTCGCTTTGAGGTGCGGTCGCTCAAGTCCTTGGACTGGCTCTACAAGGTGCAGGACGGCTATCAAACATTGCTTGATGTCGATGGGATTTTCCCGCATGAGTTCGAACAGCATGTTCGAGAAGGCGGCTATTCCCGAGACTTCAAGGCGCAATTCGATCAGGTCAATAATATTGCGCGTGCCAATGATAAAGAATATCAGATTCCGCCGTTTGTGCATGATATCGTGTCGGCGTTTTATTATGTGCGAACCCATGACCTGAAGTCCAAGCGCAAGGGCGATATTATCCAACTCCAGAATTTCTTTGATGATAAGACCAATGACCTTGCCGTGAGAATACTCGGTCGGCAGGAGATCGAAGTCGGTGCAGGTACTTTTCGCTGTATTGTCATCGAACCGGTCATCGTCGAAGGCGGACTCTTCAAAAGTGACGGTCGGATCATGATATGGCTCTCGGATGATGACCGCAAGATTCCGGTAAAGGTGAGCGCAAAAATTCCGATAGGTACTATCGACAGCGAACTCACCTCCTACAGCGGCTTACGGGGCAATCTTGATTCTAAAGTAGCTGACTGATGCCGTGCATGCTCACGTACAGGCGTGGATTTCTGCTTGGCTACGAACGCTTTTTTGGGTAATTTTCGACTGTTCTTTCCTCATTTATTGACTCTTATGGCTCGATTTATTATCATATTTCTCCTAGTGGTCGTGGCAATCATTGCTTCTATTACGTTTATTTTAGGAGCACTTCGGCGTATGTTTGTAGGGAATGTGAGCCAAAAGCGTACGACAAAGCCGCCCTCTCCGAAGGACAAAATTCTCTACCAAA
>JBPOHH010000819.1:0-13306 GCA_052035765.1 Bacteroidota bacterium | reverse complement strand
ATTTACTCACGGATTTTCTTCGTTCATTTCCAAGCTTTACCTGAGAAATCATTCAAGTTTTAGAAAGATAAATCTAGGAGTATCAAATGAATCCACGATATCCGTTCTCCTCACTTCCTCCCAAGATCCCTCTTAATCTTACAAATCAACCTATAATTTCTCATATAGAGCTTTCGATTGGTGCGCCGCTGCTCCAAGATGCGAGCTCTGTTCTGGGAGTAGTAGGAGCGTTCGTAAGTTGATTTGTAGGTCTCTTCGGTGTCCTCGGAGGTCGATTTTGTGGGCATACTTGTATAGAATAAAAGGGAGCATGATTTTTGAATGGGTGAAGTTTGGGTGAAGTTCAGTTTTTTAGGTGCAATATAGCAAATAAAAAACCCTTTGCAAGTATTTATCTTGTAAAGGGTTTATGCTAAGAGCCAATTGCCGGACTTGAACCGGCGGCCTGCTCATTACGAATGAGCTGCTCTACCAGCTGAGCTAAATTGGCGTTCACGGGCGCAAAATTACACAATTTTCAAAATTTCACCAAGAAAATGGCGAATTATCTGCGTTTCTTTTCTTTTTTACGGTGCATGAATTGCAAACCCGTCCATTGAGCATTAATAGCGCAGATTTTATTATCGACGAGACCGGCATCGAGTCCGAGCGGCTGAACGGCTTCGAACTTCACATCCGTCGGAATATTGGCTGAAAGCTTGTACCATGCCACCCACACACGTCCTTTTTCAGGAATACGGGAGGCAATAGGAGGGAAGAGTTCGTTGAGTTCGGCTAGAGTTTTGACAAAAATCACCGCCACATCGTACCGGTCATTCTCATCAAATACCATCGTGGAATCCTCCGGCATTCCGGCGAGCTCAAGCTCAAAATTCTCGGGAGCGTTGACGAGTAAGAGAGTAGAACCGATTTTAACACCAAGTTTTTCCCAAAGCGGAACATGAAAATAATCGCGCATAAGACGTATAAAAGTAGGTAAATCAATTAATTATGGAGTACTACAAAAGGTATGACCGTCGCAGAAGCACCGGAAGAGATATGAATGTAATACATCCCGGGAGCTAATCCTGCCACTTGAACGGTTGTCACCCGATCTTCTATGGTCAGACTCCGCACTTCCTCACCAAGAGCAGAGTACATTCGTGCTTGGCAAGGCGAGTGGGTGTCAATGCGGGAGACGATATTCAAATCTTCCGTCGCAGGGTTTGGAGAAATTGTCCAATTCATTCCTGCAACCGCGGATTGTTCATTGACTGAATTAACAACAGCGCACTCAAGGAGAAGCTGAGAGAGTTCTTCTTTGGTAAGTGCAGCACCAAAACACAACTCAAATGTTCGGGTCTCTCCGGATTGAAACTCACCCGGGAATCTCATTCCGCCAGCAAGACCGATATCACCTTTAATGGTTGACTGAAGGGAAGTGCCACCCGAAAGCAGGGCAATTTTCTTCTCTGACGTCAGCCCATTAGGCATAAAATCTCCGACGAGCACACCTGCCATTTGCGGCACACCGCCGGGACTTACCGGCAGCACAAGACAGCCGAGCATTGGATGAGTCGATGATCGACCTCCACCGAGGTCGACAGTGCCGTCACGTCCGATAACTTCTGCGGCAGCCGAAGAGCCGGCAGGTACAGCTTCCGGAAGTAAGCGGGCATAATTAAAAATCCCGTACGCACCGATATCAACATCGAGATATTGACCGGCCATGAGGTCGGTAATGGAGGCTGATGAAACATTTTTTATATCAATTTTCACCTTAAACGCAGCTTTATTCGGAAGAAAAGCAATACTCCGCTTGACTTCCACTCCCAGGCGAATAGATTCATCGGCCAGCGTGTCCGACATGATCCCGACCGTTGATTCAGGAGCGGTAAATTGTTTGAGCGTTGTAAAGTCACCGGATTCTACTCCGGCAGAAACGATGCGGTTGTCTCCTGAGGCAACGAAAAAACTGTGATCCGGCGTACTGCTGGCATTCGTGTACAGGAGATTTCCAAATTCACCGAAGGATAGACCGATACCACGCCAGGAGCGGGTATCACCGGCAAAACCGAATTGACCCTGATCGCCTAAGGAAACACTGATGCGGGAATTTGAGAACGTTGCAATATCAGATGAAGGATTAAAAGGGATCAGGAAATAATCAGTATAGTTCGTTCCTTTGAGATTAACCCGTAAGAATGTACGTTCCGAATTTTCTTCAGGAATGATAAATTTGAACGTAGCGATAGTCCCTTTGGCATTAGCACCAATGGAGGGCAGCAGTACGACAGAGTCGGGTATGCGAAACGGAAAAAACTGATCTTTAACGGAAAGAGAGCAGGTGATAGGTCCTGACGAAGCAAGAAGATTCTCGACTTGTATGCTCAGTGATACGGTATCTCCTTTAAAAAACTGACTTGTGGAGCGACCGCGGACGCTCATATCCCATGATACAGGTCGCAGTGAAGGCCTGGACATTGGTTGACTGCTGACAGCAGTGAGCATATTGACTCTACCGGCGATGATACCCTGAAGAGACACATTGTTTTTTTCGATGTTATCAGCAGTCAGCCGGACATGTTCGAGGGCTTGCCGTGCTGATAGAGAAGGATAGTAATGACGGACAATGGCAACGACACCTGCGACAATCGGAGCAGATGCAGAAGATCCACCGAAGCTTTGGGTATAGCCGGACGTCTGATTGGTCGTGGCAAAGGAAGAATTACCGGGTGCCATGATGGAAGAATGGCTCCCGACGGCAGAATTGAAGGTAGCATCGTCGGCTATATCTGTTTCACCGACACCGAGTACTCCGGGATACGCTGCAGGATACCAGGGAACGATTCCGGTACCGTTTCCGGCTGCAACGACAATAGCGACATCTCTGCTCTGTACATACCGGATCACCGATTCATTGATCATAGAATAGGAATTCGGCGAGCCCCAGCTGCAGTTGACGACTTTGAATCCGCGAACTGCTGCATAAATGAGACCTTCATACCCGGCATAGACATCACCGCTGCTCACGTATCCTGCTTTGATCGGGAAAATCTTACATGCATAGCCCACACCTGCAATGCCGAGATTGTTATTGACGGTAGCCCCTGCAATTCCGGCAACACTCGAACCATGAGAATCCTCGCAGAACGTATTTCCGGGTTTGGTTGCATCTTCTATCGCAGTGATATTGACTCCGCGGTAATCATCGATATATCCGTTCTGGTCATCATCAATTCCATTGTTCGGAATTTCAGCATAATTAACCGCTATGGAATGTGTAAGGTCTTCATGATCCTGATAAACACCATTGTCGCAAATTCCGATAATTATCGACGAATCGCCTTTTGTAATGTCCCAGGCTTCGAATGCATGAATAACTGAAAGGAGATCTTGCTGACTAACAAATGCATCGTTTGGCTTACTAGCTGCAGTACGCTCAATGAAGATAGGTTCAGCAAGCTCAACTGCTGCACAGGAATTCATCAAGTATGTACAGTATTTTTGTGAAGATTGAAGAGCAGTGAACTGAACAACAAACGTACGAAGAACAGGAGACTCAGCCTGCAGAATTCGGCTGTAGGACGAGTTATCGGAAAGCCGCATGTTCGCACGGGAGTTAAATGTCAGACTCTGCATCGGTTGGAGCATCTGCCGGAGGGGATGAGCTCCATACGGCGCCAGTGCAGCGCGTACTTCTTCTGTAGTGGAGAATGCTTTCATACGCACATGGATTGTATTGGGCATATACCGTGCGGGCTTCATCTCCGGGGTAGGGTGTGCGAGGACAATCTGAGCGAACAAAAAGAATAGCAGTATCTGTATTTTCATAAGAATAACTCTGTAATATCAAATGAATGCAAAGATGGAAAGATTGTGCTCTCCGGCTGCAGGAATAATGTTAATGTCGCGCTGCTCCGCCATCGACATTCAGTGTTTGTCCCGTAATAATACCGGAAGCAGGTAACGCCAAAAATGCCACCACATTTGCGATATCTTCGGGTTCGTCAGCCCTATGCACAGCCTGCATAGGAAGAATATGTTGTAATATAGTACTCGATTGACTTGCACCGGCAGGACGTTGGGTAGCGGTCAAACCGACCGTGACGGCATTAATTGTAATACCGTAGCGACCAATTTCAGAAGAAAGGGAGCGGGTAAAGCCGATAACTCCCATCTTAGCAGCAGCATAATGCGCTAAATACGGTGTGCCGAGCCATACGGTATTTGAGGATAAGGTGATAATACGACCAAATCCGGCTTCTTTCATCACAGGAAGTACTTCCTGAACGACAAGAAACAGACTGTTAAGATTGACATCAAGCATCGTTTTCCATTGTTCGTAGGTGATGAGTTCAAACGGCTCTTCGTCATACATCCCTACATTATGCACAAGAATGTCGATGCGACCGAATTTTTCAAGCGCTGTTGCGACCAGCATACGCACATCGGATGGATTCGTACAGTCGACGGTCACAGCGAATGCATCGCCTCCTGCCTGACGGACGAGCTCGACGGTCTCTGATGCATCGGCGATATCGGCGATGATAATTTTTGCACCTTCTTCGGCAAGGCGTTCACAAAAAGCGCGTCCATTTCCGACGGCTGCACCGGTTACAATGGCTACTCTGTCCTGCAAACCCCGCTCAAACTCATGAATTTTCATAGAAATACTACGTAGATGACCTATTAATGAAGCGAATTGGCTACGAAATTACTAACTCTCGGGCAAAGAAACAGCATCAGACATGACTTTCGAAGCTAAATGTCATGTTGCTACGGAGTCAATATGGGATATTCTGCAATTACCGGGACTCGATATAGAATCTACGGGTACTACTGTGGAGGATTGACGAATTATACCATCAACCATGTCAATCATTATAGGGGTAGGATTGGGTATTTCCACAAAAAATGAACTATTTTTGCACCCAATAACATCCACGTTCCATTCTCAAAGTATGAAGTACACGATCATTATTCTGATGAGTTTTTTCTCCATCGTATGCCATTCTCCCGGAGGCACACCGAAGAATAATTATGATCTGCTCATGGACCTGGCGGCAAAAACATCACAATCAGTGGGTACTTATTTAACGAAACATCACATTGACAGCTGTGGAATACATCTTTCAGATCATCCGGCGCAATCGATGTTGGTACAGGCACTTGTTGACACCAAAGGGAAATATTTCACATCGGGCAGGGATTCCCGTGTGAATCTTGACATTGAGATACGGGACATGGCAGTGCGGTATTTCCGCTATACCGAATCACAGGACTCCCTCATACGGGAAGCGCAGATACTTGTGAGAGCAATAGTAGCATCAAAGAATGAAGCGTTGCGGTCATTACCGGAAATCGGGTACCTGAGTCGTGATACCATCAGCAGAACAGACATCCGAAATGTTGAAAATCCGGGATATGTGTATACAAAAAGCCCCGTGCCGGACCCCGAACGAAGTTTGTTGAGCGAAATCGCCGAACCATTAGGTATCATAGCGGTTGCGGCGATTTCTGTGTTGCTTCTCTTTTCGATACGTTCTCAATAACCGACTACTTCATAGCCAAGTATTCACGCCAGATGAGGAAGAGTTCCCACGTAGCCTGCACATCTCTCAAACAATACTCTGCAATGACCTGACCGTGACCGTTTTGGAACAACTCGGCTACTTTCGAACCGTCAACGCCGGCGGATTTGGGAGATTGAATACCAAACGCTTTAGTAAAAAAATCGAAGTTGTAGCGTCGTGTTGCACCGGATTGGGAGGCATTGAAGAAGCAGAGTTCATCGATAAGATCAGTATGTTTCGGATAATTAAACCGAGTCCCTTCCATGAGATTTCGGGAAGGCTTGACGCGATGAAGTGCAGATCGCATCATCATAAAGGGAGCATCAAAATTCCGCCCGTTGAAGCTGATAAGATGCAGCGAAGGACTCTGCCGAAGCAATTTCCAGAAATTAGTGAGAATCGTTTTTTCGTTTGACCGCACAAGTCGTGCACCGTTTGCAAGTTCTTCGGACGTATAGATGTCGTCTGCCAGAGAGTTATCCTGCAGATACGCGGTTCGTCTTTTTTCTTCAAAATCTCCCTGTTCATTACGTTCAAAGAGGATAATTCCGAGGCATACAAGCTGAGCAGTGAGCGGTGAGAGTGCCATCTCGGCTTTTTTCTTGTCTTGTTCTTCGGCAGTGTCAGCGCCACGTAACAGGTACTCATGCTGGGCTTCGTCAAACATCGCCCAGTCGAGTGGTGCAGTCTCGATATCAAAGACACAATAGGATTCGTGCATAAAAGCTCCGTTAAAATGTGGAAAAGAAGAGAATGTACTGTTCGGTGCAATCTACCAAAAATCCCTGATATTCACACATAAAAACGGTAAAATCAGAGGAAATCCAATGAAAAACCATGCATGGAACAATCTAAAGGTTTTCCAAAACCGTATAAAGTGGTAAATTTGCTGATTATGAAACAAAACCAATCGAACTTTCGGCCCTTCGGCCACCCGATTGTCATCATGTTGAACATGTTGACAATTAGTATTCTTTGTAGCTGCAGCAGCGGGGAAACTATCAATTACCGTGACCCCGAGTCCATATTCAAAGCGGGGATAGCCGCATTGAATGATAATGATTATCTGGAGGCGCAGAAGATGTTTGACATCATTCGTCTCCAATACGGCACGACGCAATTTGCCGATGATGCACAGTTTTATCTTGCTGAAATGAATTTCAAGAAGAAAGATTTTGTGATTGCTGCCTTTAATTACAGTATGGTGTTGAGAAATTACCCGTCGAGTGAATACAGCAAGAGAGCATTGTACAACTCTGCGTTATGTTACTTTGAGCTTTCTCCGCCCTCAGACCGGGATCAGGAATATACCAAGAAAGCAATTCAGGCATTTTCGGAGTTTCAAGCAGTTTTTCCGATGGATTCTCTCGCCGGTGAAGCTAATAAGAACATCGTTTCCCTGCGGAACAAACTCGGTGAACGGGAATTTAATACGGCGCTGATTTATAGAAAGCTCTTTAGCTGGAAGTCGGCTCTCGTTTATTATGAGACCGTCATCGAAGAATTTACCGATACGGATTTTTACGAACCCGCCTATCTTGGTAAGGTTGAAGTATTAAAAGAGATGCGCAGGTATGACGACGCTCGTATAACCATTGAAAATTATCGTAAAAAATTCCCGAAAGGGAAGTTGCTCGGCGAGATTCTCACCGTCGAAACATCTCTGCCGGCTAAGTAGCATGCCCGGATAATTCAATGCCCGGCTGCGAAAAGTATCATCCACCTTTTCACACCGACTATGATTACAGACCGCTATATCAATCCATTTACTGATTTTGGATTTAAAAAGCTGTTCGGCACCGAACCAAACAAAGACTTGTTGATAGATTTCCTGAATCAGATTCTGCCGGAAAAGCATCAAATTACAGACTTGATATACACTTCCAATGAATATCAGGGTAGAAGTGAGAACGACAGGAAAGCTATTTTCGACTTGTATTGCACGAGTCAGCAGGGCGATAGATTTATCGTTGAAATTCAGAAAGCAAAGCAGAATTATTTCAAAGACAGGAGTGTTTATTATTCGACGTTTCCGATCCAGGAGCAGGCAATCAGAGGAGATTGGAATTTTAAGCTGTCGGCTGTCTATACCGTTGGAATCTTAGATTTTGTTTTTGCAGAGGACATTCAGGAGAATAAAGTGCTCCATGTCGTGCAGTTGAAAGATCAGCAGGGACAAGTATTCTACGATAAGCTAACGTATGTATATCTTGAAATGCCAAATTTCAAAAAACAGGAAAGCCAATTGGAAACGCATTTTGATAAATGGCTCTACTGTATCAAATATTTACAAAACCTCGACGATATCCCGATGAAGCTTCAGGAAAAAATATTCCGTAAACTGTTCAAAACAGCAGAAATAGCAAACTTTTCGAAAGTTGAAATGCAGGAATATGAAAATAGTCTAAAATACTACCGCGATATGAAAAATGTGACAGACACAGCACATGAAGAAGGGAAGATAGAAGGGAAGATAGAGGGCAAGTATGAAAGTAAAATTTCCATAGCATCGGTTATGCTGGAAGATAATGAACCGATTGAGAGAATAATGCGGTTTACGGGCTTATCACGAGAAGAAATTGAAGCCCTGAAAACTGATAAACCTTAGCATGAAGAGCAGTTCAAACTATCTCAATTTATACAACTACTCTGAAAATGAACGAATACGAGACGAAACTGAAATATCAACGCGACCTAAAGAATGTAATCGATACTGCATTTGAAGAAGGTAAACTCGAAGGAATACTTGAAAGTAAACTCGAGGGTAAACTCGAGGGTAAACGTACCATCGCCATGGCAATGCTTGCGGAAGATGAGTCAACAGAATACGTTATGCGGATGACCGGCTTATCCCGAGAAGAAATCGAGACATTGAAAAAGAACATATCCTAATTATTCCCAATCCTTATCGCTCTATGCTCCAAATAGAATCGCTTTCATCTCTCGAAGGAAGGGCAGTGCTCCATGAAGTGTTTCGGGAATTTCGCTATACGAAGCGAATGAATACTATTTCGACTCTTGCTCTCTGCTGGAGGATTTGTACGAAAGAGCGTGAACTGTATCGATTCGCTGATTCAGAAGTGATTGTACTTCACCCGCTCGGGATATTCTCGGGTACAGGCCTTTGGATGGAAGAAATTGTCAATAGGTTCTATTTTTCAACCATTAATTCCTTTGTTTATTTCGGTGCTGCAATATTGTTGGTATCGGTCGGCTTCCGAAGGATTTATGATGATTTACCCGATTCTATTGTCATTGGAAGCGTGATATTTGAAGCATTGATGCTGATGTTTATGTTCGTGGTGATGTTTTTCTCTCCCACTGAAGAAGAATCCGAGCGTCCTTCAGAAAACTCAACAGTGGAAGAGCTTGTCCGCGAAGTAGGAGAAATCGCTCGTGATTATGCAGCGATTTCAGTTCGACTCGAAAACATCAGTGATTCATTAGAAAATTTTTCATCACGACAGGAAGCTCTCATCACGACTTCACGAGAAGCTGTCACTGTTGCAACGATGGCGGTATCACCGAATCCTGAGCTCATGCAATCGATGAAAGAAACCACTACTGCGCTCCATGAATTTACCAATGCGGTTCGCTCGATGACACAATCGGCAGATGCTCTCAAACGTGAAGAAATAGAGCTCGCCGTTCGACGGGAAGTAGAAAAAGTACTTACTCAAAACGTTTCACGTCGCACTTCATGAAACGCCGATCCACCAAACGCAGACGAATGATAGAGATATATTTCGTGCTCTATATTGCTGCACTTGTTATGCTCCTGCCAAGTAAGAGAAATGATCTGCTACCGGAGGCAAATGCCGAACTTCTGGCAGCAATCTTTCGCCAATCTTTTACACTTGTACCTGAAAAAACCGTGCTGAACTGTCGGTTACTCGCCGATTCTTCCGGGTATACGCTCCTTTCTATTGACTCAACGAATCAGATAATCTGTACCGGGAATGTCCGGGATGTACAGTTCGAATGCGAGATTATTGATCAGTCGCTCAAGCAATCGCTGAAGCTTGTCTCTTCTCAGCAATCACAAAATCAATTATTTACTCTCAAAAATATAGCCGGGAAGTCTGCAGTGGAATTCAAATGGATGCCCCCGACTCATGAGAGAATGAACCGTAGTTTTTTAGTACGGGTGAGAGCGAATGCTACTCCGAATTCACTCAATGGCAATGATAGTCTAGAACGGTTAATCAATGCAGCAGGGGCACGATTAACGGCAGAAACACAGTTCAGTGTGAATATTCTCTTCGCAAATCAGGGAGCGTATACACCAACCGGACAGTTTACTCAGCTTATTGGCTTCCTACCGGATACTTCGGCTGTTGCATCAAATCCGCCTGCCGGAAATCAGCCGATGTTCACTAATCCATTAGGTGATTATTACCTTCAACCTCAGAACTCTCTGGTGAAATCAATTGCCTACCAACAGTGGACCAATAAAGTCTTTATGGCAGGAATTGCGAGTACGGAGCTCGCAAAAGCCCCGATTATTAAAATCGAACGTTCACAAAATGACGCCGGCGGCACTGCTACAATTTCCGAAATCAGAGGGAATGAAATTATCGTCGGCGGGTCTTCGCCATCTTCGGGTACAATGAAAGTCCAATTGACAGCAACGCGTGCTGCCGACGGAAAAGAAATGAATGTGAACTTTACGATACAGCCACAACCGATTCAGTCACCGGTGATTGAACTCAAAATGTACCCCGGACAGTCGTACACTATCAATCCGAATCTACCCATGCTCACCGATGGCGGTGAGATAAAAGCAGTTCTCCGAGATGGCAACCGCGAACGGGTGGTATCTCCACAAGGTGCTCCGTTTACATTCACACCGGATATCGCTGATACGCAGAAAATATTGACCTTCGAACGTTTCATCGGCACCAAACAAATCGGTCAGTCATTGTCAGTCAGGATAGAATCCTATCCACCGCCGGAAATTCTTGAGCCGAGTTACCGAAACGGGCTCGTGTATCTCCAGACCAGATCCTATGGATTGGTCAATGGCAAAATGAATGAATCAAGATTAGAAGTTACTGAAGGTAATGCCGGGAACCCGGTTGATCAACGAGGAGATATGCAGCGCGATGCCAAATCTCTTGTCGTAATACAGACTTTTAGAATACGACCTCTGGATGCAGGTAAACCGTTTATGTTTAAAATCCGGGCAATCGATTCACGCGGCAAATCTTCTGTTGTAAAGCAATTCCATCAGGATTGATGAGACGAATTCATCAGTTCTGGCAAAGATACATTCAGCGATGAACGTTCTGAAGTGACTAGTTCTTAGACAGATTAGCGCAATTATGATAAAAATCTTCGTTCTTTTGATATGGTTCTTTACGGTACTACCTGCCTCCGCACAACCTGCACTACGGCTTCATCCTACGCTACATTCAATTGGAATTGAAGTCGATCTTCCATTACCTGAGTTGACAACTGACTATTCGGTTGCACAAGTATCCTATCGGGAAATCGGAAATATGTATCGCGAAGGATATCCGTTGACAATGCTGCAGATAGATTCTCAACTGCAATTCAGAGGAAGTGTTTTTGAAGCTAAAGAAGGTACAGAGTATGAAGTTCGTGTACTGCTTTTCAATAAACGCGGCGAGAAGCTTGATGAACTCTTTTCAACCACTACGACGTATAGTGAACCTGGAATTTATCCAACTTCGACTCTGAAATATGTCAGCCCTCAGGGCAGCGGAAGTGAATACTCCAATCTGAATCCCGGTAGTTTAACGGAATTACTTGCAAGTGAGATAGCATGTGGTACGACTATTATCCTCAAAGGCGGCAAGTACGAAGTAGGTGATTTGTACCTGAACTTAACCAACAACTGCACTCAAGATTCACCAATCATCTTCCTTGCTGCGGAGAATGAAACGCCGGTGTTCTCGGGTGGCGATGAGAAGCAATACAACTGGACCCTTTGGTCGGGAGATACTACCATCTATTGGACGACCATTGGTAAAGATATCGAATACACTGCGCTGATGATGTTTGACTCAATCAGACTCTACCCGTATCCTTTTCTCACATCTCCTGATTTAGCGCCTGCCTACCCATCGTTGTCGAATCTTGGGTATGACGTTTCGGGTTTCTATCGCAAAGGAAATCTCGTTTACTGCAAAACTCAGCCACAAAAGAATCCAAACCAATCTCATATCATTTTTTCGAAGAAGTTCACCTGTCTGACAGTCAATGGAAACGGAAAGAGTAATTTTTTGCTGTTCAAAGGCATTACCTTCGAATACTACGGCAAAGGAAAGTGCGACGTCGACATCTTGGGCAATCCATCACAGTGTTACCCGGCGCGGACACTGTATTTCCTGAATACCAATCAAGTACTTATAGATAGTTGTATCTTCAACTACACTAATTTTCCAATATCGTTTAATGGTGTATGTTCGGGGAATATCGTACAACGATGCATGATCACCGACCAAACCGGCTGGTGGTCGCATGGAGCGTTCAAGCAAACTCGTGAGACATTGTACCTTGAGCCGGGAAGCTACGGCCGGTATTTGGAGAATAGTGGAATTATGTTCGCTCCGTCCGAGGGTGGGATTATGTCGGGTAATATTATCCAACATAATGTAATTACAGGAGTTGTATCCGGCATAGCAGTTGGCGCATCCACACCGAACTATAAAATATATGATACTGATATTTCGGGTAATGTCGTCTCGAACTGTTATGATGGAATTGATGTTACGTCGATTACTTCAGGTGCCGGATGTATCAATACAAGGATATGGAACAACGAAATTCACCATTGTCCGGTGGCGTTTTCGTTAATTCTGCCACAATGGGGACCGACGACGATTTTCCGTAATGTTGTGCATCATATTGCTGAGCGTAAGAATCATAACTTTGATGTATTCTTCGCAGATTGTGATAATTCAATTTCCGATAAAATATGGGGCACGGGTCTGAAGGTCAATACCGGGGCAGTGAATGCTAATCCCGGGAGTATGATGTTGTTCCATAATACGTTTCATTCAGCCGACACTCTCGGATTCCCGATGTACCTCTGGAAATCAACATGGAAGAATTTCGTAAGTCGTAATAATATCTATTATTCCGTAGGCAAGTCGTGTCTATTTTTTGATGATGTTCAGGGAGATTCACTCTTTTCATTTGACTCTCAAGGTGATAATTTCTGGAATCCTGTTTCGGGGAAAATTGCAATTCTTCAACCGCACAATGGCGTAGCGAACTGTGAATTCTACTCATCAGTATCGGCATTAGAATCCGGCTTGAAGCTTGCGACCAATAGTCCGCTTATCACGATTTCCGGTTATACACTTGAACCACAATTTATCGGGAAAAATGATTTTCATTTGTCTGCAAAAAGTGAACTCATAGATAAAGGTATAGTTATTCAAGGTATTAATGATAAGTATTCTAATCAGGCGCCGGATATTGGGGCGTATGAAAGCAAGAGTTTGTCAGCAGTTACGGAACGCGCAGTCGAGGGAATTTCAATATTCCCAAATCCATTTTCAGGTACGGTGACAATTACTTCTACTAAACCTTTGATACAGATTGAATTTTTCTCACTTGAGGGAAAGCTACTCGAGAGTCGGTCTGTTGATCATGCATTTACATGTACGTGGAATTCTCTAAACTATTCGGGATTTATGGTGGTTTCGATGTACTTCTCTGATGGAAGCAATAAGCGAAGGAAAGTGATATCTTATAAATAACAAGACCTGCCGAATTGG
>JBPOHH010000475.1:0-16134 GCA_052035765.1 Bacteroidota bacterium | reverse complement strand
ACAATCGGTGGAAGCAGCTTCGGATTTAGCGGTTCGTCCTCGTCCGCAAATGCCGGTTCATTAGGTTCAAATTTAGCATATTTTGGAGATGTTAATCTTGTAATAGGAAATATCGATAATACGGCACGGGAATTGAGATTCTATGAAGCGAATGCATCCTCAACATTTGCCGGTGCAAATTATACATCTTTTAAAGCAGGAAATCAGGGGTCGGACCTCATTTATACATTGCCGACGACGGCTCCTACGGCAGGTCAGGTGCTTACATCTTCAGGCGGGACTACGAGCACCCTTAGTTGGAGCTCGCCTTCTTCTGGAGTAACAGCTGCAAACAACGGTCTGCTTCTGAGTGGTACGACTGTTCAGCTCGGCGGTACATTAATACGCAATACAATTGATACTCTCGGTAACTTCACGATGGATTTCTTCAAGACAGGAACGGGTAATTTCAGATTGACCAACAACGGCACGGCTAATCAATTACAGTTGTTGGAGCCAAGCGGAAGCGGTACAAATTTCAGTGCATTTTTGTCGCAAGCTCAAACTGCTGATTTGAAATATGTAATGCCGGCTACCGGCGGTACAGCGAATCAGGTGTTGTCAATTATCAGTAAATCCGGTGCTGCAGCCAATGATACGACCCTTACTCTCGGATGGGTGAATGCAAGCAGTGGTACGAATTGGGCATTACTTGGAAATGCATCGACAGATTCAACCGTAAATTTCTTAGGAACTACCGATAATAAACCATTAATCTTCAAGACGAATAACAACGAACGCATTAAGATTCATGCTTCGGGTAATGTGGGAGTAGGCACGTCTGGTTCGTCCGAGGCTGCAGTACAAATGGATATCAATGGTGGTATTGCCGCTCGTCCATCGACTCAGAGTATTACGTCTAATACTGCTATCACAGTTGGTAACCGTACGTATATCCGTTTGACTAATACAACAGGAACTAACTGGACAATAACCTTAAGCAACGGTTTGCAGGATGGTCAGTTGTTAATATTGCAATTTAATTACAGCGGCGCAGGTATGCTTCTGCTGAACGATTCGGGTAATCTCAATCTTAGCGGTAACTTCCAGCCTGCATTTACCCAGTCAGCTATCACTCTGATCTGGGATGGTACCAGCTGGGTAGAAACAGCTCGTTCGCTGAACTAAGAATTATTTGGTAAATAGCAGAAATATTAGTATATTAAGGCTATATTTATACATTTGTAATTAATTAGGTGTTTTATTATTTTTTGGAGATATCTATGAAGACACTCTACTCGAAAACTCGTGCTCTCGCTGTTTGCGGAGCCATCTTCTTCGGTTTGCTTGGGGTTGCCTCCTCGCAAAATGTTCGGACTGACCAAATTATTGCATTGCAGAATTATACTGCGCCTCTCTATACAATTAAATTTGGTGCTTCAACTGCGTTGAATACAAACTATACCTTCTTCCTTCCTGCCGCACCTCCGACGACACTCAATCAAACACTGATTGTGACTAGTATGAATGTGCCTTCATCGACCTACACATTAGGTTGGGGTACCCCGGCAGGTACAGGTTGGTACACAAGCGGTAATTCTTTGGTAAACTCTTCGACTGAGTTTTTAGGAACGACCGACACAGCTCAATTGAATCTACGCGCTAACAACCTCCGGGTCATGAACTACCGTCCTGCAACTTCAGTAGGTGCAGGTCCGACACTTATCGGTGGCTATGCATCGAATAGCGTAGCTTCATCGTATAATGGTGCAACAATCGGCGGCGGCGGTAAGAGCGGTGCTGTCAATACGATTACCGGTGATTACGGTACAATCGGTGGCGGTAGTGGAAATACTGCCGGTATCAAATCTGCAATTCCCGGTGGTGTTAATTTAAAAATCGGAGATTATAGTTTTGGTTTTAGCAGTGATAACGGCGCGACAGTAACGGATGTATCCGGTATGAGCAGTATTGCGTATTTCGGTAACACCAATATGGTCATCGGTAATGTGGATAATTCAGCACGTGAGATTAGATTTTATGAGCCAAACAGCAGCTCGAATTACTCCGGTGCAAATTATACATCATTCAAGGCAGGTAGTATGAGCTCAAATGTGTCGTATGTATTACCTACTTCACAAGGTTCATCAAACACATACCTGACCAATGACGGCTCCGGTAATTTGTCGTGGACGAGTCAGAGTAACTCAGGAGTTTGCTATTCAGTAGTCACTGAAAGTGCTTATAACGGTACGCAAAACAATGTGAATCTGACAAATATCAATAATAATACAATTTTCAGAATCTCTTCCAATGCCGGTGGCGATGACGACTGCTATAACGACAATGATGATGATGATGATGATGGCGGCAACGTGTATTTGACAGGTATTAATTCAAGTGGTGTATGTGATGGAAAAATGATTATTCTTGTCAATGTGGGTAACTATACAATTTCGTTAAAGAAAGACAATACCGGCTCAAGTGCAGCTAATAGATTTTCATTCTACAAAGATGTTGCGTTGACTACAAAACAAGGAATTACGCTGATTTACGATGCTACTTCACAACGTTGGAGAATGGTTGGACGTCCGCAGTAATTTACATTTCCATAAGCGACAGATTGCAGATAATCTGGTTGCCAACTTATTAATTAACAACTCTGGTACACCAATTTTGAATAAAAGGTAAAACTATGAAAAATAACAACATAAAATTCCTGGTGTTAGCTTGCAGTATATTGACTGTATTGGTATCATTGCAAGCACAGGCGCAGGTACAAGTTCCTGTTAGCAATATGCGTAAGTTCAATATCTCGTTCGTCAATAAAGGAGATAAACTTAGCCGATTAGTTGTCGCTCCGCCGAGTGCACTCGCCGGTGAATATGTACTCACATTACCTGTTCCCCCAAAGACAGATGACTTCGTCCTCAAGATCGATAAAATGGGTGTGATTACTCCTCTTACGATGAGTACATTCGCGACAATGTCGGGCTTGGAAGACTTAAAAAAAGAAAATACCGCACTCAAATCACAAGTACAAACACTCGAAGCCCGCCTCGCACAGCTCGAAGCTGCCATGAAGAGCTTAGCAGCTTCAGGTGGCTCCACAAAGGGTGGAAATCAATATGTAGGTGATTTTCCGACTCTTAAGCAAAGTGATCCAAATCCTTTCTCAGAAAGTACTGAGATTTCCTATTATTTGCCTGAAAATGTATCGCAGGCAGTACTAATGGTCAATCGCTCTTCAGACGGTCGTCAGGTAGTAAGCATGCCGCTGACCTCGAAAGGATTCAATTCTGTGACGATTTCGGCAAAAGATTTGGCATCCGGTACGTACACGTGTTCGCTTGTGGCTGACGGCAAAATTGTAAGCTCACAGCAGCTTCTCATTGTGAAATAATAGAACGCTTTATAAGTCAAGAGATTACGCTGATTGTAATATGATAAAATTTTGCCTCTCTCTCGCATTTTCAACGATAAGCCGCCTTACAGTTCTTTTGGTTCTGTGGGCGGCTTGTCCTGTTTATGCACAATTACTTACGAATAACGGTGCATTACTGACAGCAACAACCGGCAGTATTGTATGGGTAAACGGCACCTATTGTAGTGTAGGTAACGGGCAGTCAACGTTCCAGGGAAATTCACTGCTGCAGGTTAATGGCAGCATGGCAATTCAATCGGGAGCAATTACAATGCAGGATTCGTCGCTTGGCATCGCGACTGACAGTTGTATAGTCGATGACAAGGGTGCAATGTACCGGTTAGGAACTGGTTTGCTCAGTGTATATAAGATGGTACACAACAAAGGAATTATAGAAAACACTGGTACGGTTGAAGTAGGGAGAACGGTATTCCCGACTGCTATCGGTCAGCATGTATGGAATGATGTGACGGGCTCAATTACCAATAACGGAATGCTACGATTTCTGGCCGATAACGGGAAGTTTGCCAACTATCAGCCTGATATATCCAAAGTGGACAATTCCGGCGGGATTATTGAGTTCACTGGTCTGAATAATATATTCACAGAAGGTGATTATAAAGTACCGTTCATCGGGGATAATGCATCCACAGCTTTAGGATCACGATGGAATTTCCGTATAGGCGGTCTCGTCCGCTATACACATCAGCTTGATACTCAGCGTGTCCAAGCTCGATATTATACAAATCTTGAAGTAGACCAATCTGCCGTCAAGCTTGTTCCAACAGATGTCTATGTGGGTAATGTATATAGTATTACTCCCACTTCGGGTAAGAGATTCTATTCGGGTACATTTCATTATGACGGCTCTGTGCCGCAGACGATTTACCCGGAGCAAGGACCATCGCTGGTCAATCGCTATTATAATTTAGATTTACTGGTAAGTGATCAATCAAAATCTAGTACAAAATCTGTCGATTCTGCTCAAATAGTACGTCTTGATGCAGTGCTGACTAGCGAAAATCTTGCTCCTCTGCATGTAAACGGTGAAATGTATCTTGGTAACTTAGGGCGGGATACTTCAATCACGTTCGGCACAATTGATATCAAAAGTAAAGGGATTATGGAAATGGGAAGCAGACCGGCAGTTGTTCATGCTGATGTGAGTGTCAGCCCCGGACAATTCCACTCTCCCAAAGGAGCCGGAGATGTGACTGTAGCAAGCACGGCAACAATGAAACTCGTCGCTACCGATGGAGTGCTGCGGCTCGGTGAGGGGACTAACCTCATCGTAACCGGAGACTTCCAAAATGCAGGTGACGGTACCAACCTTACGGCTCATCCAACTTCAACAGTCTTTTTTAATGGCATATCTGGCCAGCAAATCGAGAAAACAATTCTTACCAACGGCTACGGAAACGTGAAAACGTTGCTTGATAAAGTTTCAAGGGGTAATGTATTTATGACGGGTAATCTTACCGTCGAAAACGGTAACGTTCAGATGAACAAAGATGTTCTCACAATGATAGACCCTCTTAAAACAGCTACGTATGTCGGTGGCCTCGAGGAAGTGATTGGCGGATTCCGCCATCTGGCAATGCCATCCGGTCCAGGAAGCTATACGTTTAATAATAGAAACACAACCGTGACTTTTGCCTCCGGGAGTGTGATTCCGAGCGAAATGACCTTTACTGTTACTCCTGTGGCAAGCCCGGCGAACCCGCCGTTACAGTTTACGGATGTCACGGATGCCAATCGGAGAATTATCATCGATTATTCCGACACCTCGGATTGGGAGGCGACGATTCGCGCAGGATATCGGGTGAGTGAAATCGGTAATCAAATAGATGAATCTCAGCTGGAATTTTTCGAAACAACACCGATTAGTGCAAAAAATATAAACACCACTCAAATTAATTCTACTTATACATACAGTAGACAGTTATCGAGTGCTGGTGCTTTAGGTTATGTTGAATTACCCGGTATTCACTCCTTTAAATTCTCATCAAACTTACCCGATGCTGCCGTCTTTGCTACGGGTAATGATTTATTGCTTCGCTATGGCTCTGAAAAGCCGGCTGCCTCTATTATGGCTCATGTGTTGATGGAAGGTCCGTATCGGGATGGCGGCATGACATTTGACCTTCGAAAATTTAATCTCATCGACTCGACACCTCGAGATATTACTCCTTATAATTTAGATCCCTTACGGTCATTAGAACGTGTACGGACAATGCCCGATTCGATCGTTGACTGGGTGACTATTGAGGTGCGTACGTTGCTTTCCGGTGGAGACAAAGTATTTCGTAATTGTTTACTTCGTGCTGACGGAAGTCTTGTCGATCTCGATGGTAAGAGTGCTGTTAAGTTGCCACTTACACAAAATGGTGATTATTATGTCGTGGTTCGTCACCGAAACCATCTTGCAGTAATGACGGCAGCACCAGTTCCTCTGAAATTATCAGCTCCCGGAATTAAAGATACGCTAAAGCTTGTCGATTTATCGGATGAACGTATTGTTCTTGGCGGAGTAGATGCATTGAGAGCGATTGCTCGCAGACCGGATAATTCTATTATTTACGGTATGATAGGAGGGGATTACAACAGCGACGGTGTGATTGATCAACGAGATTATGACCGAATTTGGAATTGGCGTGATTATGAAGGGTATTGGAATGAAGATACCGACTTGAGCGGTATTGTCACTACAAGAGATTATAATCTTAGCTGGAATAATGCCAATATGGGCAGAAAGACACTCGTTCCTTAATATGAGAGTTTTTCAATATAGAATTTATAACAGAATGAAAAATTGCGTGTTACATTGTTGGTACAAAGCCATCGTACTTCTCCTGCTGATGATAGGTCTTCCAGCCTCATCCTCAGCTATGGCCAATGAGCTTGCTATTGCAACGATTGCCCGACCTCTTCTGGAAAATGATCATACCTTCGAATTTACTCTCACGATATCACGAACAACTGATGAGTGGCTACGCTGGGCAAATGGTACATTCCAAATCGCCGTCACCGGCGGCGGCCCTTATAATAATCTAGGAATTGAAATGATAAAAGACTCGACAGATTTGAATTTGTCGAGCTATACCATCACGCCGCGTATTATTACCAATACAACCCTAACCGGCAATAAAATAACTGCTGAACGCGTAAGTATTACTGTTCTTGGTCCAAAGCTGTATACCGATGCCTTTGAAGTGAAATTAGACACCGCAAGACCATTACGGGTAGGAAGATTCAAAATCTATACTATCGATAGTACGCCGTTCCCGGCAAAGGTCTCACTGGCTTGGCTTCAGCCGGAGGCGTATTTTCAGACTACAGCTTATAAATTGCTGAATGACAGTATTCCCTGGCATGAAGGTGATAATAACATCGAAATGCGTAATCGTATGCTCTTTAATGTTGAGCCTGCATCCCGCATTCCAACAATGCAAATTGTACTCTGTGATAGTACGTACTATGAAGGTCAGAAAGTCGCCCGGATTCAATGGTCGACGACGTCTGAACGTAACAGCTACGGATTTACGCTCTGGCGTGCCTTGCTTCCGTACGGTTCGACGGACCCTAATTCCTTGCAATATGAGCAAATTGCGTCTTTTCCCGGTATAGGGCAGGGTAATACAAACAGCAGACATCTTTATCCTCCGTATTTCGACTCTGTCGATGTGCTGAGGGGAGAACGCTATTTCTATAAAGTCGTCAGTATGTCCAGTGATAATACGGTTAATGTAGACTCAGCAGGCGTCCCAATTGAGGGAATATGCTCGGTCACCGTGCCATATTCTGTGATTGTCAAGGCGGCAGCCCGCCAGAATCCGTTCAGCGAAGGTACAGCTGTTGATTACAAACTCGATGACGATGTGTACCTCACAATAAAAGTCTATGATCCGATCGGACAATTAGTGACGACACTGATGGATAACAAATTCATGAAAATCGGTTT
Organism: Bacteroidota bacterium; assembly: GCA_052035765.1. GTDB lineage: Bacteria > Bacteroidota > Ignavibacteria > Kapaibacteriales > UBA961 > JADJXV01. The sequence goes on along the minus strand of JBPOHH010000475.1, from coordinate 8,770 downwards.
TCATGAAGTGAATTTTCAAGCATCACAATTTGCTATTCAGGGGATGTATATTATTGTGTTTGTTGCTTCACCTATTAAAGATGAATCGGTCGAGCTCTCTAAGGCTGTTGTTAAGCTAGAGTTGATGAGATAATGAAATTGATTGTACATTACCATATTTGGAACCTGTGTTAGCTAGATATCCCAAAAATATTGTCACGTTTATCCTGAAAATTGTCTTCTTTTCAGTACTTTTCGGTATGTACCTTCTACCGCAAGAAGTACATGCTCAACGATTGGCAACTGAATTTCGTGATATTCAAGTCCTCCCTAATTTAGATACGTTGATACGATATCGCCGTGGCGGTGATTTTTGGTTCGGTGGTATGGTTGGTGGTATTGGCGGCCTGTATTTTGGTACAATCAATGTCAACAGACTCGCACCGGATGAAAGTCGTGGTACGATTAGTATTGCCGATGGTGATGGAAATGGATATTATACAGGTCTTCTCGCTGAGTATGTACCGGTTGGTGAAAAGCTTGGTGTTTCTCTCAAAGTAGCACTTTTCGATAAACGAATCGGGACAGGGGAAAGTGAAGTCATCAGTGGAATTACTGTCAACAGCCGTGAGGTGGATTCCCTCCATCGCTATTCGACAATAGCAACAAATTACTATATTTCTTTTTCACCCGAGATACGATACAACCTCAATAACAAAGGTCTCCACCTTATGGGGGGGATCGATGCTGAAATACTTGCCGGAGCACGAGCCAGTACGGTTCGTGAATTTGATAATATCGGTCATATTACTGAACAAAGAGTCGATCCAAGCTATACGGCGACTCCGTTCAGATTTGGAGCCCATGTAGGGCTCGGGCTTGATATTGTCTCTGCTACCTTATCGTCGGGATTCAGATTTCGCCTGTGTCCGTATATTACCTTAAACTCAGGTACCGTCACTACGACCAATCTCGGATCCTCATGGAATACTATCTTTGCCAGATTTGGAATCGCCGTCAAGTTTGGAATAGACAACATCACCGACACTATCAGAAAATATGATTCAACCTTCGTTGAGCCGCCACATTATCTGGCTACTATTCAATGGGAGAAGGGAATCAGCGTTCCATCCTACAGAACTGCCGAACGCTTGGCAGTAGCTGATTTAGCACTCAGTGCTGTAGAAGCGCCTTCGGTAGATGTCACGAAAGAAACAGTAGGCGCATCGGACGATACAAAGACTCCAACGCCGGATGTTACAATAGCCGAAGCTGATATTAAAAAGCCGGTCACAGACGAAAAACCAACTACGACGGATATAAAGACTCCGACTCGTGATATTACGATAGCAGAAATTCCAAGTACTACACCAAGTACGGATATAACAAAACCTCAGACTGAAATCAAGCTACCGGCATCACCCGGTGTCTCGATTCCTCAGCAAGGGACTACTCCTCAGCAGGGAACGCCTGTTACTCAGCAACCGATTGCTTCCAGTACTCCCAATGATGAGGTACGCCCGAATACACCAATCATTACTGCAAACGAAGGTATAAAATCTCCTGCAATAGAGAAAAAAGCTCCGAAGATAACCCTGAACGATAAAAAAACATTCTTCTTTTCTACCTCGAAATCCATTAATTTATCACCGGAATCGAAAGAATATTACGACGCTGTCGCTGAATATCTGAAAAAGAATCCAAGAGCTGTTGTCTTGATTGTGGGCCATACCGACAACCAGGGCACAGATGAAGAATTACAGAAAATTTCTGATGATCGTGCGTTGCAGGTGAGAGGGTACTTTGAACGTAAAGGTATACCTCGACGACGTTTATTCCCTTCCGGTAAGTCATCTCAAGAACCGATTCGACCGAACACGACCGCAGCCGGTCGGAGCGAGAACAGGCGTGTTGAAATCATTATCAGAGATGGACGATAGATTAACCCTTCTTTAGAGCAATTACTTTATATTTCCAATGGAGTCCAACAATGGATGAAAAAAAACAGGTCTGTGTCATAGAAGACAATCACTCAATTCGGATGCTGTACAGTATTCTCCTGAAAAAGGGAGGCTTTGATGTGGTAGAATTCGAAGAAGGTGAAGCAGCACTCGAATGGCTTGAGCGTAATAATCCCGTGCTGGTGATTTGTGATGATATCTTGCCGGATTCAACCGGTACCGAGATTTTGAAAAAATTCAGAAATTTTCCACATGGGATGGAGATCCCCGTAATTGCAATTACAGGGCATGCACACGCTTCGGATCGGGAACGCTATCTTGAGCATGGATTTGATGATTATATTCCAAAGCCAATCAATACAGCGACGTTTGTTGAACAGGTACGTCGAATTATTCCTTAAATTTACTGTAACCTTATTTATAATACTGTCTTAGGTAATAAATTCTCATGAATACTTCATCGTACGATTCTGTTGTCAAAAGCGCAGCGCCGCAAAAAACATCGATTTTTCAGCTGTCGAAGACGTATCCTGCATTCCTAACGCTGTTTATTGGACTAATTCTGAGCTTTTTTGTTTGGAAGTTTGTAGAAGGTACCGTGCAATCCGACCGGGATACTGCGTTCGATAAAGCGACATCTGCTGTGATGACACGTCTTGATGCTGCATATGATCGCCAGCATCAGATTCTCAATTCTTTTGATGGACTGTATAAAAATTCAGTGCAGGTTGTACGTGGTGTTTTTGAGCTTTATGGAGCGATTCCGACGAGTACTTATTCCTCGATTCTTAGTGTATCCTATGTGCCGCAGGTGAGTCGAAAAGACCGTGATGAATTTATCTATTATGCTATGTCAGAACGGTATTACGACTATAAAATTACTCCTCCCGGAGATCGTGAACTTTATTTCCCGGTCGAATATATTGTACCCTTGAAGCGTAATACACACCGAAGTGGTTTTGACTTTGCAACGCAGCCACAGGCATTTGAAACCATGCAGCGCTCACAACGCATGCTCGGGAAAGTGGTCGCGTCAGAATTCTACAATGTACGACCCGATACTCTTGGCTTCCTAATGATGTTTGGTGTAAAGAAAAAAGTTGTCGATTCATTCGCTGTCGAACTAAAAGGTGATAAAATTGAAGGAGTTGTGATGCTCGAGCTTAGTGCGTCGGGATTCTTTACCACTACTATCAACGACAATCCGGTACCCACCGATACAAGCATTTATTTTGCCTGTTATGATAATGTAAATGGTAAAAAACAGAGCGTCTTTACTTCGGCAAACAGTTCGAAAATTCCTCAGGGATTTTCTCCTTTAATTTCTGAAACAAAAACTTTTAAAATAGCCGATCGCGAAATCACCATTGATTTTGCGACCGTTCCAAGCTTCGGTCAGGGATTTCAGGGACGATTGCCGCTGTTTTCACTCTTTGGTGGCGTGCTGATAAGTTTTGTGGGATTCGCGTTTATCTTATCTATTGTCACTGCAAGAGGAAGAGCGTTGGATTTAGCAGAACGTATGACGAGATCGCAACGACGTATCGTAGAGTCGTCACAGGATATCATTGCCGTTATGGATCTATCGGGTAGCTGGAAATCGCTCAGCCCCGCCATACAAAAGTCACTTGAGTATATGGAAGCCGAATTGCTCTCCAAAAATATTCTTGATACTTTTCTCTATCCCGAGGATAATGAACGGCTTAAAACGGCAATTGCTGCCGCTAAAGATGATATCGGATTCACGTTTGAAGTTCAGTCACGCACAAAATCCGGTGAAATGCGCTGGATTAGCTGGCATTTAACGGTATCACGCCCTGATGGACTCATTTATTCCATCGGTCGAGATATTACACTCCAAAAAACCTCGGAAGAACAAGCGATGCTCCACAATAAACAAGTGCAGCTTGCAGAGCTTTCCGCCCTTGAAGCCAATGATTTTAAAGCTAAATTCATGAGAGAGCTCAGCCATAACCTGCGCGATGCCCTCACCGGTACAATGGGCTTCCTACAACTCTTATCGGCAAAAGCATATTCCTCAGAAGAAGAAGAAGAAACATTTATTGAAACTGCCGAAAACAGCTCAGAGCAGCTCTTTACCTATGTTACCGATATCACTGACGTTGCAGGAGAAGTCATTGTTCAAGGAGATACTTCACCTTCAAAAATACGCTACAGTGAAATGAAACCGGATATCGAAGCTGCTGTTAATGTAGAAGTTACAGCAGACAGAAGCATTAAGATGATATACGAAGAAGACGGTGTCAATACCGCAATGATGGTCAATAAGAATATCTTTGTTGATGTCGTTTCAAAAATATTTCTCGCTCTTTCCGGTGGGATGAAGACTACAGAGCTTTTCATTGCCGTCCGGGCAAACTCCTATGAAAAAGTAGCAGAAGTCGAAATTTTATCCTCTCCGAGCGCCAATATCGCTCGATTGATTCAGCTCTTTAAGCAAGAATCTGCTAACCTTATCGAAGCCCTTCCACAGGATGAATATGACGTAATGTATAATTTAGGACTCGCCTCAAGCTCACTTCGTCGCTTAGGCGGCACCTTGATGATTGACTCGCTCGGCGATGGTGAGCAAAATGTAGCTATGATTACAGTTCCGCTTGCAAGAGGTAAATAAATAAGGTAATTAGAAACGGTGAGCCGTTCTTCGGGACATCCCTGAGAGCGGCTTTTTTTTTGTTTAACACCTGTTGAAAAATAGAAAATCCGTATTTTTTTGCATTCAATTGCCTGTAGAGTATCACAAGAAACATCCGCCACAATTCGTCTCACTGGAGCTACAACATAGGTAATTATCTCAAATCTCTTATTTTTCTGGAGTGAACTGTGGAATCTAACGATAAAAATGCTGCCTCGCGGAATATGGGCGGCAAGCTTAAAAATCTCTATAATTCATATATGCGATCTGAAGAACCAACCCAAAAACAAATGAATAACGACGATACTCTTGAGCTGCATCAAGAAACAAATGAAAACGACGGAGCAGGCAACGACTCCGAGGTCAACGATCTGGAATATATCACATCTCTTGAAAAAGAACGTGAAGAATATAAAAATCAAGCACTTCGAGCAGCTGCTGAATTGCAGAACGTTCTTCGTCGCACAGATAAAGAGAAAAAAGAAATCCAGGAATATGCCAATCGCTACCTGCTCGAAAAAATGCTGCCTATCCTCGATGAACTCTCACATGCACTCGATGCGGCCAAAAAATCTACCAACTATGAAAGCCTGCTTCAGGGTGTAGAAATGATTTATGCCAAAACACAGAAAATATTCGAAAATGCAGGCGTTCAGCCAATTGTGGCAGGTTCCGGTGAGCCGTTTAATGTCGAATATCATGAAGCAATTCATCATATTCCTCATGAAGCTCCCGAGGGGCATATCGCACATGAAGTACAACGCGGCTATCTGCTGAGAGATAAAGTACTACGGCATTCAAAAGTAGTGACCTCAGCCGGTAAATCTGAATAACAGTATAAGGTACCGAATACGGACGAGCGACAGCAAATAATGCTAACCAAATGAAATAAATAGTATTGCGCCTTTCCAAAGGCGTGTCGTTGACGAAGTAAACAACAATTTGAAGTGATTATCATTTAAAAACAGGAATTTTTTAATGTCGAAACAAACAGTTACGCTCATCAAAGGTGATGGAATTGGCCCTGAAATCGCAGCAGCAGTGAAAGAAATATTTATCGCAGCAGATGTGCCTATTGCATGGGAAGAAGCAGAAGCAGGTCTCTATTGTATTGAGCGCTATGGTAATGGTCTCCCGCAGGAAACACTCGACTCTATCACCCGCAATAAAGTCGCTCTCAAAGCACCGACCACCACTCCAATTGGCGGTGGACATAAGAGCATTAATGTTACTATTCGTAAATCATTGGATTTATTCGCTAATGTGCGGCCGTCTAAGTCGTTGCCCGGTATCAAAACCCGATTCGACAATGTTGATTTAATAATCGTTCGTGAAAATATCGAGGACACGTATGGTGGAGTCGAGTATCAGCAAACGCCGGAAGTCGCCCATGCTATACGTTTAATTACCCGTACCGGCTCCCGAAATGCAGCCCGCTATGCCTTTGAAATGGCGAAGCTTGAAGGTCGTAAGACGATTACCTGTGTGCATAAAGCGAACATTCAGAAAATGACAGACGGACTCTTTTTACGTGCATTCCAGGATGTTGCTGCCGAGTATCCTTCCATCAAATCCAACGATATTCTCATTGATAATCTCTGTATGCAGCTGGTGACGCGTCCGGAACAGTTCGACGTGCTCCTGCTGCCGAATCTCTTCGGTGATATAGCAAGTGACCTGTGTGCAGGCCTTGTCGGTGGCTTAGGCGTAGCTCCGGGCGGAAATATAGGTCGTGACGCCGCTGTCTTTGAAGCAGTACACGGTTCAGCCCCGGATATCGCCGGCAAAGGGCTTGCCAATCCAATGGCACTGCTTCTCTCAGGTGTGCAGATGCTCCGCTATCTCGGGCTCAACGGTTATGCCGATAGAATTGAGCAGGCGCTGCGTCTGACGCTAGTTTCCGGTATCAAAACCCGTGATCTTGGTGGAAATGCCAATACGCGTGAATTTACCCATGCCATTATCAGCGAGCTCGGCTCGGTCATGGCTCAAAAGGAAGACAGTGATGCGGTAGATTCGGCAGTTTCCTCAAAAATTACTTTGCCTGCTGAAGCAATTATTCATGCAGACCAACCCTGGGAGCTTGTTGGGGTCGATGTATTTGTACAATCTGACAGCTTGCCGAAAATTCCCCAATCGATTGGTAAATTTACTCTTTCGATGATTTCAAATAGAGGTACGAAAGTTTATCCGGGAATTTTACCGGATATTCATCTCGACGATTGTTTCCGTATTCGTTGGACGTCATCGGAGTCTATTACCAATGCAGATGTAATGGATTTGTTGAAAGAGTTTCCTGAAGAATATCCATGGATGCATATCGAAAAACTTCATAAGCAAGGCGACACCTTGTTGTATTCCAAAGCGCAAGGGGAATAAAATTGCTCCCGGCGTCGAAATAATAGTTATAAATTCCATGCTCCGTTGTATTTTTGCACTCCATTTTTAGGAAAATTCTATGAAATATCTTGTTTGTTTTATACTCGCTCTTACTGTAACTCTTGGAAATATCCAAGCTCAAGATGACAAGTTAGACAAATTATCGTTTGAAGAATCTCCACTTTTGGATGAGAAACAGCCGTATTTTGCCGTTGGCGGTGGGTTTTTGGGTACATTTTTGTTTACAAATTTTGACGAATTGAATCTAAGTGCCACGTCCTTTGGCGTAGGGGAATTCAAGTCACCGGTGTTTTTGACAGGCGCTCAGGGATTCACAGCAATAGGTATTGTGCCGAACATTCGAGTTGGTGTATTGAGTGTCGGAGGGAAGGCGACATCACAGAAGACAGATACTGCTTCACTTCTCCGGACGATGGAGTATTCCACTTCATTGACAGGGTTTACACTTGACTATGCAATTCAGCCATTTAAGCATTTTGCAATTATACCTGGCGTTATGTTTGGTCTGGGCACTGTAGCTGTAGAGCGCTCACAAACGACAGCGGCCCGCGGCTATACGGATCCGCTTCCAAGTACAAATAATTTCTTTCATCGGATGGATGCAGGTATCACGGTGCTACAGCCGAATCTGAATATTGAATACGCGGTGACGCAATTCTCGATGATTAGGGTCAATGCCGGATACATGATGAGCTTTGTCGGTGATTGGAAAGCAGACAGACAGACAATCATTACCGGTGTACCGGATAATATTAATTCAAGTGGCTTGACTTTACAGTTCGGCATATTTGTTGGATTATTTAATTAAACAATGGGCTTGTAGCTCAATCGGTTAGAGCAGCGGACTCATAATCCGTTGGTTGGGGGTTCAAGTCCCTCCGAGCCCACGAAGCCCCGTTATCGGGGCTTTTTTTATTTTACTCTATGTTATAATAAATCCTTAATTTAAAAGAGTTAATGTCGTAAACAAGGTAATATGAGATAACAAGAAATAACATACAGTAATAATAAAATGTCCCCCTCTACCGTCCCCCGCCTAAAACGACGAATTTTCTATAATAATCTACTGCGGACGGAAAATGAAGTTCTCCTTCTTCCTAAAAGACTCACAAAAAGATACCTCTTTACTCTATCTTGTCGCCAGGGTAGGGAATGAGCGCGTTAAAATTTCTACCGGTTGTGTGATTCAAACCAAAACATGGAGTACTGCCAAAGCTCGTGTAAAACCAAATAATGCCGGACAGGAGTTGAACGTTCGATTGGATAAAATTGAGGCAGCGGCTAAAGAGATTCATAACAGAGCAAGAATGCTTGAAATAACAGATACTAAAGAACTGTTCAACTATGTTAAGAATGGTATCGTAGAGTCAGGACTGCTTGATAGGCGTAGCATGGATACCACGACTATTCAATATGCTATAGGTGAGTTCCAAAAACAGTTAAAGCAGGGAACAAGACCCAGTAAGCGGAAAGTAGGCAAGAATGTATCCTACAGCTATCTACAGCTTTTTCAAACGCTTGAGAATACTCTCCTGAAAATTCTCCCCGATAAAGCTCCCTTTACCTATTTAAATACCAAGGATTTCGCTGCAAAATTCAATGAATACCGTAAGAACCATTGGTCTGACGTGAGCGCCTTAAAGTATATTCGACTCATGAGAAGGTTCTTACTTTGGTGTAAGGATTCCCATCTCTATAATTTTGAAGACTTTCCTCAAATTCTGAATTTACCGGAGGAGCACGAAGCCACGTTATTTGCTCTTGATGACGATGA
>JBPOHH010000694.1:0-1746 GCA_052035765.1 Bacteroidota bacterium | reverse complement strand
ATTTGCAACAAACGTATTTCAATTTCATGCAATGACTTAAAATTACCCAACTATTTCCTCCACAGCCTACTTCCTGAAAGGATATTTTCATGAGAATATTTCTACTGCTTGCCTGTGTGTTTTGTATTTGCTCGATACCCGCCACCGCCCAGCTCGAAGCCAATAATTGGTATTGGGGAAAGGGAAGAGCAGTACAATTTTTACCTACTTTGAAAGAAATTAAAGAGGATAGTTTTCATTTTTGTAGTGAAGCATCTGTTTCAATCTCAAACCACAATACAGGTAAGATGTTATTCTATTCGGACTATCTTAGAGCCGGAACCGGAGCAGGAGGAGATAATAACTTAAAAATTCTTAACAGCAGATATGATATTATTACATCGCCACCTCTCCGTGGATATTTATCAACTTCACAAGGTTTGTTAGCGGTTCCTGACCCGGGAGATTGCTTCCGATATTATCTTTTCTCTTTGGATGTTAAAAATGATTTCGATTCCAAGTACGAGAAGACAAAGCTATCCTATTCAGTTGTCGATATGAGCGATGGTCTTGGGCAGATAATTAGTCGAAACAATGTAGTTTTAGAAGACTTCCTGACGGAAGGAATGACAGGCACAATTCAAAGCAATGGTCGAGATTTTTGGGTGGTTGTTTATCGGTATAATACTCCTACTTTTATTTCAATTCCAGTGACCAAAGATGGCATTAATGCAGCCGATGCAGTTTACTCACCGGCAGGGGTACCTTCAGGTAATATAGTAACGGCTCCTGCAAAGCTTAAAATTTCTCCGAATGGTAAGAATCTATTGAGCTATGTTACCACAATTGGAATCGGATTATCTAATTTTGATGAAGCAACAGGGATAGTCACTAACTACACATTATTTCCACCAACAGCTCAATTTATGTTTTCACCCGATAATTCAAAAATATATTGTATCCGTGGAGATGCTATCACTCAAAATGGCAGTAGGGCAGGTCGATTATATCAAGCAGACATGTCCGACCCAAACTATACCTTTATACCAATCGACACAATGATCAAAAGTTGGTACCCATATATCTTTTCATTACAAATAGCACCCGATGGTAAAATTTACTTCCTAACATCACCAGGGAATGGAGATTCTCCGATATGGAATTTGAGTTGTATTGAAGAACCCAATAAAAAGGGTAATGCATGTTCGTTAGTTATTCAAAAACTTCGATTGAAAGATTATCGTATTAACGAGGAATATTATTTTTACCAATTCCCCAATTACATGGACTACATCTTCAACACCGACGGCGTCTTAGGCGCTGAGCAGTTGGCTGCACGATGTTCACCGCCGCGAGCGCTTGTTCTGCCGGATAGTGGGTGTATTGGTAGTACATTGATTTTTACAGATATGAGCAAGTATGCTACACGCCGGGCATGGAAGTTTGAGAGTGGTTCGCCGGGTACGAGTACTGATAGTATCGTATCGGTAACCTATTCCAAAGCAGGGACATACAAAGTTATCCTTACGGTGGAGAATGATAATGGTTCTGCGTTGGATACCACCTACGCCATCATTTATCCCAATCCCACAGCCAATGCCGGCACCGACAAAACCATCTGTCCAAACTCATCAGCACAACTCGGCGATAAGCCCGAAGCAGGCAACAAATACACATGGTTACCCATCACCGACCTCGACAATCCAAGCATCGCCAATCCAAACGCCTCGCCCCAAACAACAACCCAATATATCCTCACCGTCACAA
>JBPOHH010000465.1:0-4909 GCA_052035765.1 Bacteroidota bacterium | reverse complement strand
GTTATGATAAGAATTTTAATCATTTTTTGGATGAAATTTTATTGCATATAAAGAATGTGGGTACGCCCGGTTACTACAACCGAAGGGATGGAACGGTCGGATAATCATTCTTAGTATTTACCAAACTTGAGGATAGGCAATACTAACATAAATTTTATGATTAAAAAAATGGAGCTCATGGTTTTAGATTTAGATGTACACCATTTATAATATGCAAATAATTCAATGAGTAACAGAGAAGAGTATAAAAGCAGCTCTGATTCTTTCTCAACTAAACTTTGAGAGCATATTTTAAAAAACAATTCATAAAATGAGGCATAAACTCCTGCATGCCCAAATGTAAGGAATTGATAAATCGAACAAGCTATAAATAACAGAAAAAATACATATTTTTTAGTGGGAGTGCTATTAAGTAAGTTCATATTTTATTCAAGTTATACAGTAAAATATATGGTAATATACACAATGCCAAAGTTGCTTATTAGTTGAAAAATTTATTATGTACGGACGACGTGTAACGCCTCCAGTAACTATTCGTAAAAAAAATCTTACGCGCATAAACCCGAGCCCCTCGCTTCTTCGCGAGCGGCTCGGTGGTCGGTGGGGAGCGAGGTAATCAAAACACCACCCCCACATTCACATACACATTCCTCCCCACTGACGGAAGATTATTCACGCTTGAATATTCCCAGTATTTTTTGTCGAGGATGTTTTCGACGCCTGCTTGAAGGGTGATGCCTTGGCCGAGAGGGAGTCCGCAGTGGAAGTCGAGAATCGCGTAACCCGGCGTTTCGTCTTCGGCGGAAATTGTGCGGGAAAGGTTGGTTTGTCGTGCGGTGAGACGGCTGCCGAGTTCTGCCCAGTACTGTTCACGTTCCCAGCGGATCTTCGCGCTCAGTTCCATCGGCGGCATCCATGGGAGCGACTCCTTGAGGTCTGTCGCGCGTCCAATTTGCCAGCGATACGTGGTTCTGCCGCTCCATTCTTCATCAAACGCTAGCCAGCAGTCGGCTTCAATGCCTGCTACCGTTGCCGCGCCGATATGTTCATACCGCCGAAATGCCTGCGGAAATTGCTTGTTCGTCGTGTCCGGCGCGATAATCGTGCGTCCTGCGATGTAATTTTCCATCACATTGACAAACGCAGCCGCCTTCATCTGCAGCTTCCCGGGCTCAGCATGTTGAAACCCCACTTCACCCTGCCAACCGCGTTCGGGAGCAAGATCCGGATTCCCCATATAAATCGCATTATCAAGAGGATTATACAGATAAAAACCATAATTCTCGATGTGTGTCGGCAGCCGCGAAGCGCGCGCCGCCATCAGGCGCAGGGATGTTTGATTGGAAATGATGTATTCTATTGAGGCATTGATACTTCCGGCAGTAGGGGTGCGGGCGATATCGGGTGAATTCCAGAACGCCGCAAAGGCATTTTTACCCTCCGTATCAGTGAGCGTGCGCCGTGAATAATCGATGCGGGCAGCGACGCGGTAGCGGAAATCGCTGTTCTGCGAACCATAATTCCACTCGGCTGCGAGCGCCGTCGTCAGATTGTCCACACCCGCAAGATTAATCAATTTCATCGGTGCGCCGGTCGTAATCGGCACCATACGCATCGCGGCAAACGCCGAAAGATGGTAGATATCTACCGTCATTTGCAAGATATGTTCCTTCGAAGCTACGATCATCTGCCCAAATAATCCCGCCGTCTGCGTCGCGCCGTCCATTGGCATGTACATGCCGGGCATGATCACCCGTTGCTCAATTTCCTGCGTGCTCCTCGCATAATCATCCATAAGATGATCCACGGAATTCCAATATAATTTAGCAGTTACAAGCGGAATAAGCTTCGATACCGAGCGCATGCGATAGTCCGCACTCAGGATATTCGACTCCGTTTTTGTGGCGTCCATGATGAGCGCCGGGTAACCTATATTGCGGGCATTGTCGCGGATATACCCGATGGAAAGTTCCTGCTCAGCCGGCAAACGCTGCAGAATATCAAGCTTGTAATTCTCCTTTTCAAAACCCGAATTGCCAATCGTTTTGCCGCCGCCGGCGGAATAATCGCCCGAACGTTTCACCGAAAATGAACCGCGTGCTGCGGTGTTATTGAGCGAATAATTTACACTCCCACGGCCGCGCGCAAAAGGAGCATTGCTCGCTGCGCTGAGTTCGGCATTGCCGGTAAGTCCTTCGTAAAAAGAGGGTTTGATGGTGACGAGGTTGAGCGAACCTCCCTGTGTTTGTCCGGTAGAAAGGTCACTTGACCCGCTGCTGACTTCGAGCTGCCGGAGGTTTTCGGGTTCGACGTATGCAGTAATCGGATCCATCTTATCGACACATGCGGCATGCATTTTCATACCGTCGATGGTGATTGCCACCTGTCCGCCACTCATACCGCGGAGGGTAGGTTCGAGCGCAAAATTCGCGCGGCGGATGAGCGCTACGCTTGGTTCGGACTGCAGGGCAGCCTCGATCGTAGTCGAAGAGCGTGGAACGGGAGCGGCGTTGACTCGGCGTTCTGCCTCGACGACAATCGCCTTCTTGATGACATACGACTTTACTGCTGCGGTGGAGTCCGCCGGACGCGTTTGTTTTTTCTTCGGTGTATCCTGCGCAGAAGCTATTCCCGGGCAGAGAGACAGGCAGCAGAAGAGGAACGCGAGGGATTTCATAAGGTTATCATGAAAAATTGCTTGCCGACGATGGTGCCGGCGCGATTGAGTGCAAGATTAATTTTCCATTCACCGGTCATGATAAAATTCACTTTCCCGGTGTAGTGTCCATTGCCTTTGGTGGTAGGATTCACATTATTCGGCGAACCGTGTCCCATGCTCGGCATTTCGGGGGTGATGGTCATCGTGAGGTCATCGACGGGAGTAAATACATCGGATGCACTGGTAAAGACCGCAAATTCCACATCATTCATTCCGACGATAGGTTTGGCTACCGGGAGCATCGAGAGGATCATCGCCTTGCCGTCAGAGCCCATGAAAATTTTGGGCGGGAAGCTGCCGCTCACGACGGAGATTGGAAAGGTGATTTCGCTTTCGCGGTCTGAGATGTGATTGTGGAACTCTATCGTAATACTCCACTTATTCATATTGCTGCCTGCCATGGTAAAGATCGTTGCAGCAGGAAAGAGGTCGCCGGTAATCACCGCGCTCGGCGTTTGCTCGGTGGGGCAGGAATGCTTCATCGACCCCATGTCCATTTCGGGATGAATCGAAAGATGGGCATCGCGAACGACGGCATTCGTCGCTGAGTCGAGGACGCGGATATAGAGCCGATTGTAGCCGGTGCGGAGCGTGTCGTCGGCATAGAGTTCAATTTTGGTACCTACAGAGAATCCTTCGGCAAGTTTGATTTTTTGAATGGAAATCGGTATTGTCGGGCTCACGCCGGTATCGTCTTTTGTGCATGAAGTGAGAATACCGGCAAGTATAAAGACAGAGAGAAGAATAAGATTTTTCATAATAATAGTATTGTTATAATTAAAGGATAGAAATAGAGATAGTTTGAAAAATAGGGAAGCTGGGTACTTGTTGCAGACTATGCATTTACGTGCCCGGTCTATTGGTACAACTGACTGTAATTACTTGCCAATGAAATGATTGCATGTATAGTCATGAGCTTACTACATTTCCGGTCGTGGCAGTTCTTCGAACTGATTGAACAGAAAATACATACGCCGTGAGTTCGGGTAATAATCATGCAAACCCAAGCAAAGCTTAAATTCCTTAACAAGATACTTCTACGGTGTGAAATTTATGCCTCGGGCGGCTGAGAAGGTCGGGAGTCAAATCCCGAGAGAAGGCGTGGTGTGACAGATGATAAAGGAGAACGTGTCAAAGTCAGCGGACGGCTGTCAGTAGGGGCTGTGGTGACAAGCAGATGCATCATTATTTCCAATTGACGCTCTTTCGATGATGGCGGCTTCGACGAATCGGTTTCTTCGGCGTGCGTAATTTTCTTTTTTACATAACACTTACCGCAGCAGTCTAATTCCGGCTTGTCTTTGTTTTCGCAGAGCTCGGTTGCGATGTAGTCGTACTGAACAGCATACTCCATAAGCGGCAGTGCTACTCTGCACGAAGCGAGCAGGTAGAGCGTAAGGATACAGAGTATGAAGATTTGCTTTATCATTTCTATGCTATTCGGTCAACGTATCTGTGCCGCTGGAGTGTACTATTGCTGACATCATTAGTATGCAGCGGCGATGATATTTTCTGCAAAACTACCAAAAAAATCCGACCTGTCTGCCGGCGCTGTGCTGCGTAACGGCGCTGTGAGAGCCGTCTGCCTACAAGTCTTTTTTGTTAAATTTCATCAGTGAAACGGTATAGGGCACCGCCACCCACAGCAGCAAAATACCAAGCGCGATGATCATTCCAAGCGTCGTGCCGAAGAAATCCTTGAAAATTGCGCCTGTATAACCCATCATTGCCGATACATCAATATGGAGTAATATCAGTACCCGGGCAAGGTCAATCGGATTGAGAGCGGTAATGCCGACCATGATTTTTTCAATCGGGTAGTCGGCGAATTGAAAGAGAAGAAACAGCACGAGTCCGTCGAACATCAGCGCAAAAAACAGCCACGCCATGATGGCAATCCCGATGCCCTTGGCTTTGTCGCGGGTGAGAATCGCACTTAGAAATGCAATTGATACAAATACCGCCGTGACGCAGAGTCCCATCGCAATCATGATAAGTCCCACATCCGTCGGGGCATAGACATAAATCGGGATACCGGCGCCGAGGAGAAACGCAAGCTGCATCGAGAGGGTGAGCCCCCAAAATAAACTCCACCAAATCGTCGAACGGCGAATGGGCTGACTGAGAAGGAGTTCGATAAATTCAGAACTGTTATAGAGATAAATCGTTGAAAAAATTAACGATACCAAC
>JBPOHH010000235.1:0-1962 GCA_052035765.1 Bacteroidota bacterium | reverse complement strand
GCGGGAGTAAATCCCGAAAAGTATAAGCTCATGATGCATTTGATTCAAAGTGAAACCACAGTATTTTGAATGCAAATTACCACACGGGCGAGCAATTACACAACGATTTTTTTGGGTTCGGTTGGCTGTGTTCCGGGCGTTGTCTGCGGGCACCCATGGCCGTCCGGGCGTTTGGAAGAGTTTTAACGCAAGAGGCGCAGGGGGCGCAATTGTGTGTGTTAGGATGTCTGTTTTCTCGTTGTGTCAATCTTCACGGACTTGCGGGTGGATTGTCAATTTCCAGCCAGATCGATTTTGATAATAGTGCCATTATCTCCAACGACATAGCCAACGGTAGGTGTTGGGAAATAAATCCGTTCCAGGTCATTCGTCGTGCCGCTTGACATTGAATGCCAGGTGATACCTCCGTCTTGTGTATAGAGCAATGCTCCTTTGAGTCCACAGGCAAAGCCCACATCACCACTCGTCATATACACATCTCGAAAGGATGTACTATCAGCCACGGAATGCTCTTTCCAGGTCGCGCCATTATCTTTTGAAACAAGGAGTAAACCATTGTATTGACCGACGGCTACGACTGTGCTACTACCACCCTTTGCCATTGCTACTAATTCACATTTCGTCCAATTTGGGATAATACCACGATGTATAATTGGACGTAATGTTAATACGGTATCTTCTTTCCATGTTAGAGTATTGATACGGTAGATTCCATAAAATCCCATATCAGCCCTTCTAATTGGAACAAGTACAATGTTCGCTTCTGTTGCTACCGCTTTTCCATACCACTCACTATGGTACAAATAATCATTCCACAAATATTGGATTTTAGGATTTTCCCACTTTTCTCCTGTGGCGTCTGACTGCATACAATAGCCTGCAATTCTATTTAGGGCAAACGTTCCTCCAAAACATAACACTTGTCCGTTGGATGCGACAAAGTTGGTGAATACTGGAACAAAAGCATCTACTTTTTTTTTCTTTATTGAATTTGAAGTACTGCCCGAGCCAATAAAACCAACTCCACAGACATAATGTATTCCATTATGGACAAAATAATTAGTCAATGTGTAGCTAGTATCAATAGTTGTTTTTTGCCAGTCAATTCCACCATTCGTAGTAGTTAAGAGCGTACCATTGCTACCGACTGCATACCCTTTTTGTGCATCTTCAAAAAACACTCCGTTTAGATGTTCGGTTGTGCCACTATTGAGACTCGACGCATGGGGAGGGAATGTAAGTACCTGTTGTTCTGTAGAATTACCACAACCCATTGCGCTCCAACAAATGAGGATGAGAAGATTGAGAGATGCTTTCATGAGGGGTATTTTTTGGGAATAATTCATAGTCATAGTTTCATCGATGATGATGGTTAAGGAACGATATGGTACTCCTTGAGCTGCATTGTAGTTTTAAACCAGGATTCTTGTATTATCCCTATAGTAGGAGCAATGCAGGTATTCACCTGAACATCTGTTCCGGTATTATCATTTGTCCATATATCGACACAATTAGTAAACGTACCTGCTGGTACAACGACACTTGCTGTATCGCTAACCACAGAATATCCGTTTGCCCGCCTCGTAGAATCGAAAGGGACAATAGTATATGATTCATCGAATATTTCACTTTCGGCTGCGATTGTTGTATCACCTAAGGTAGCTCCGACTAAAAGCCGAGAACCGTCATATCGCCAGTAGAGAGTGTCCATGTACGTATATTGATAAAAACCGGAATCATTATGTCGCGATGATGCCATTACGTAATAATAGTGTGCACCAATAAATTTATAATCTACAATTTCTTTTAATATATATGCCGATGTATTATTACAATCAGGACTTACATACTTCCACCAATTCCCGACTTTGAGTGGCATGGATTGTGTCGTCGTGACGCCCTGCGGCGGCGAGCTCGGTGTTTCTCCGCAGGAATAAAGACCGATAGTGAGGCATACAGCCG
>JBPOHH010000502.1:0-2969 GCA_052035765.1 Bacteroidota bacterium | reverse complement strand
AAAAAAAAACAGCCCATGATGTAAATCAGGGCTGTTCATTTTTACGTCAAAACCTATCACCGAGCGACCACCACCGCCTTAGAAATAATCCCCGCCGGCGTCCACACCTGCACAATATACACACCCGCCGCCAAGTCCGAGACATCCACCTCCAGCTTACCACTTACGACTAACGACTTTCGACTGACTTCCATCCCCAAGCTGTTGAGAATTTTCACGGACGAGATATTATCTATCCCGCTGATGGTGAATGTCGTGCTTGTAGGATTAGGAGTGATCGTAAGGCCGCTTGCAGGAACATCAAGTATCTCATCCACTCCCGTCTGTTCTTTGACATATTTCCACCTATAGAGCATACTATTATCACCGAACATGAAGAACGTCGACGAGTCGGCGCGATAGAATGCACGATATGAATTGGAAGTAAGTGGTCCATTGTTGTAGGTCATTTCTTTCCAAGTCTTTCCGCCATCGGTGGTGCGGATTACTTTGTTGTTGTAATCGTAGCTCAGATAAAGCATATAATTCATCGAGTCAATTCCAATCACATCCATAAATACAAGAGAATATATTTCCGGTTTTGACGGTAAAAAGGGCTGCATATCGATGACAGAGCGCTTCCATGTTTCACCACCATCGGTGGTGGAAAATACTACAGGAATACGTCCCAACTTGGTTTTCGTACTGTCATGTTCGAAAGCAGCGATCCAACCATGGAGCGGGTCTGCGAAGTACATATTTTGATTCCAAAATTTATCCCTACTACCAATACTTGCATAAGGAGTTCTATCAACCCAAGTACTCCCGCCATCGAATGTATAATGAAGCCGCCCCTGCTTCATATTGACTTGCCTTGCCAAAGAATCGGTCGTAAATGGTTGCTCTAAAATCCACCCATGCTTTTCATCGGTAAAATAAGGCACTGAAACACGGCTAATGGTATCGATATTCGTTGCAACTTTTTTCCATGTAGTACCCGCATCGTCGGTACGAATAATGACATTCGAATACCCATAATACTCTGTGCAAAATGCTGTTGTAGAATTCACAAGGGTAATGTCCATAATTTCCGGTCTTTTCAGATTGATAGAAATTCCTCTATCGATGACAGAAAGTTTCCAGTTAATACCGCCGTCCTGCGTTGAATAAATCCTGCCTGAATCTGCTCCCATAATCCCAAAATTATCCTTGAACTTTATATCATAAAACGTTCCGCCGAATGATACCTGCGTCTTTTTCCATGATGTTCCGGCATCCGTTGTTTCAAATAGCTCTCCCTTGTTGGTACTTACTTTCCAATGTAGGGGTGAGGTAGAATATACATTCGTAAAATTGTTTAAAGTAGCAGTACAATAGCCGAGGGAATCTGTCTTTTTAGCGTTCAATCGAACTTCAAAAGTCGGGCTCTTTGGCCCACCGGCAATAACTACCGAAGAACCTCGAATACGTATTCCCGTTGAATTATATTCATTAAACCCTACTACTATTACACTGTCCGGGTTTATCACCGCTATACGTCTCCAATACCCGGCTTTTGCGTTACTGTACTGATTATCATATTTGTAAAGCATGGAATCATAGACAGTACCGACTAACCGCTGCCACGTCTTTCCTGTGTCCTTGGTAAAGTAAATTTTCCCAAAATCCATATAGTCTGCAAAAGTTCCTATTGAACCCAATCTCCCGCACATATACCCCACACTATCATTGACAAATTGAATATCAAAGATCTCCGCCGATGTCCACTTATCAGGCATGATAAATATGTTTTGGTCAAATTGCCATGATGCTCCTGCATCGCTCGAGCGGTAGATTGCACTGCTATCGCCTCCGACAAGCAGTGTCGAATTCGTGACCCAGCTTACTGTATATAAATCTACTTCTGTTCCGCTTGGAATGGATTTCCATGATTCTCCTCTATCGGCACTTCGAAGGATAATTCCATTCTTACCCGTTGCAATGCATGTACTTCCTTTGCAGCTTATGCTGAGAAGACTCATTGTAGTACCGCTTGGAACGCTTGACCAGTGGAGACCTTTGTCAATAGTTTTAAGAATCGTACCATTACTTCCTACGAGGAGTGCAGAGGTTGAGGAGAGTGAAGAGAATTTATAGAGGGAATCAGTTGTTCCGCTGATAATTGACGACCACGAATTTCCACCGTCTGTTGAACGGAGAATCGTGCCGCCGACTCCTGCAACGACAGCGGTCGTAGCATCAAAGAAATGAAGGGCATAGAAATCTTTCATTGTGCCGCAGGCGATACGCTTCCAGGTGTGGAAGCCATCATCGGTCATGAGTATTGTGCCGAGTTTGCCGACTGCTACGCCGCGCTCGCCGGTGATAAGATGAACGTCGTGGAGGTCGGTGCCTTGTTCGGGATTAAAAACAGATTCCCATTGAGCCGATGCGCGAAAGGTAAGCGCAAAAAAGAGGGAAAGTAGGAGAAATTTCATGACGGTATTTCAAAAATGCAGCGTGGTGCTGCGTGGAAAAAGTAGTGGTAATTACATAGATTTAGGATGTATATCAATAATAACTCAACGTTTATTCGCAACTTAACAAAATAATGAGTCACAGTCAAGTGTTTTGGGTAAAATCATCATCAAACTCTGATGGCATCATTTGGAAATGATACTCTAAGATAGGAGAAGGTAAACCCAAAAACCGAGGGCATCGTTGGGAAACGATACTCTCGGAAGAGAGGAGCATACCCAAAAACCGAGGGCATCGTTGGGAAACGATACTCTCGGAAGAGAGAGGGGAATTCCACGTTCTCTCTTATTTTCCATTATTATTAAATGCCAAAGTTTTATATTCGCAGTGCAATTCTGAAATTCACGCCGAAATTTCAATGTCAGGGGCAATTCTATGATAAAATGTATCCTCCTTGTTTGCTCGATTCTGCTTCTTCAATCCTTCCACACTCATGCTCAATGCATGCAGTATCCTGTTCCTTTTGCTGAACG
>JBPOHH010000234.1:0-5631 GCA_052035765.1 Bacteroidota bacterium | reverse complement strand
ACACTTCAATGGTTCATAGCCGGTACTTTCTATGCATACTCCCCCTTTTTCTATCTGTATCATCCGTATCAGTTCTATGGGCGATATCGTGCTTGTATCTCCTCTTTTGAGAATACTGCGCGCGCATTTCCCGGGTGTTCGGCTTGACATTGCAGTAGCAGAAAGATTCTCAGAACTTGTTGAAAACAACCCACATATCTCCACTGTACATACTATCGACACCACAGGCGGTATTCGGGGAATACTCCGCCAAAGCAGACGGATACGCGCCGGTGTTCCCGGCGGAAACGGCTATTCGGTCGTACTCGATCTGCATGTACATATCCGCTCATGGCTCTTGCGACAGCGGCTCGGCGAACGTACCCTTCGGGTCGATAAATTCAGACGTCAGAAAAAAAACCTGGTGCATCATAAGCTGGGAATTGGAGAAGCGATTGTACCGATAGCCGAACGTTATATCCGTACTGCCTCGGCGCTTGGGGTAAGTGATGACGGCAAGGGGCTCGAACTCTGGCTGCCGGAAGAAAAAGAACTCGGGTATTATCCGCCCGATACGTTACCCGTGATAGTCCCTCAGCATCCTCGGCGGATAGCTATTGCACCAGGAGCGCGGCATGCGACCAAGAGATGGCTACCCGCACGTTTTGCCGAACTTGCTGCGGCGTTTCATCAAAAATACGGCGCGGAAATTGTGTTGCTTGGTGGGCAGGATGATCTGGCAGTATGTGAAGAAGTACGGCGCTTATCCACCGTTCCTATGATAGAAGCAACCGGTCTGCGTTCAATCTATGACACGGTCAGAATTCTCGACAGCTGTGATTTGCTGGTATGCAATGACAGTGGTATCATGCACATAGCAGCAGCGAGGAGGATCAAAATCTGCGCTATCTTTGGGTCGACGGTCCGGGAATTCGGATTCGCACCCTTCAGAGTGCCGCATGTCGTCGTCGAAAAGGCACTCGACTGCAGACCATGTACGCATATCGGTCTGCAGGAATGTCCACTGGGTCATCTGCAATGCATGGTCGGTGTGACCACTAAGGATGTATTGCAGGCAACAGAGAAAGAATTACTAACTCTAACTTCTATTTAATATAAATAATTACAAATATTTCAATGCCTAAAAAAATCTCCATTCTCTCCCTCATCTTCTGCGTTCTCCTGGCGACCGCATTGTGGGGCTATGTGAGTTTGAAGGCACCGACGACTATTTTTGTGAATTTCCCGTTGGTCGTAGAGCCACAGACCGACCGCGCTGTGCTCAACGAGATTCCGAAGTCGATAGCGGTCAAGATTCGGAGTTCGGGATGGCATATCTTCAATCTTCAGTATTTCGGAGCGAATCCTCAATGCATGTTGTATTTGGATAAACTGCCCGAAAACTCGACCGGAGAATTTACGATTACCAAAAATGACCTTTTGCAGAATTTATTACCTGCTCTGAGCTTAGAAAAAATTGTCGAACTTTCGCCCGAGTCATTTCGGATTCAAACCGGTGCCGTCGCCCGACGGGCTGTGAAAATCATGCCATCGGTCGAGCTCAATCTTCGTCCGGGATTTTCACTGATTGGGCAATTGATTATCGAACCCGACAGTGTCGTCCTGCGCGGGAATCCGTCTCTTGTCGAGTCTATATCCCGATGGCAGACATCTCCGCTGCGCCTCAATGATATCAGCAAACCGTTCAAAGTGGAAATACCGCTCGTCGACTCGCTGAACAACCACATAGCAATTTCTCCACAAGTAGTTACTATATCAGGAGATATACAGCAAACTGCTGAAGAAACCTATGATGATATTCCGGTCGAAATACTGTCGACCCCCATACGCACTGAACATACATTGCTTCCGCAGACAATCAGTATTACTGTTCGCGGCGGCACCGAACAGCTTGCGCAAATTGATGCGCGGCAATTCCGTGCGACGGTGGATTACTCGACTCTCAGTCAGGACTCAAGCGGTATTGTTCTGCCGGTCATATCCCTACCTCCTGCCCTGCGCCTTCTTTCGACGAACCCACCATATTTACGACATAAAAAAATCACCCTTGTACGGCGGGATAAAAAGTAACACAACACCGCTGCCACTCAACTCCGATGTTCACCTTCCGGACAGGTAGGACGTCTGAAATTCCCACAATTCTTCTACATCCACAAGGCGACCATGGATTATTCAATTGTAATTACCGAAACAATTGGTGTGTATGAAGTTATGCATGTAAATTGACCTGTAGTTTATGTATTTATTCTGATGATTTTCAATGGAATTGCATACGTCTATACCCGTCTTTCATCTCATGCCGGATGGTATCATTACAGTATATGACAATACATCATTGGCTCATGTGCACCGAATTCAAACGAAGAATTATATGCTGATGTGGCGAATCAGCACAAACGCCGAGATAGGCTAATGTAGTTCCAAGAGTTGGCTTGTGTCGTATGGGTTGATGCAGAAAAAACGTAGTGCTAGTATAGGAATGCAAATGAGGATTTCATGGTGTACTTCACTGTATGATGATGGAACAGTGAGCAGTCCGGCCGTTGCCTTCTAATTGCACAGTATATTCGCCGTTTACTATTTTAAACTGTGATAAGTCTACGTTGATAATGTTCTCACCAAGCTCTTGAATTTGTATGGTCTTTGAAGCCAATCTTTTGCCAACGGCATCATAAACAAGAAGAGAATAGTTACCAACTTTAGCCCCTATTACTTTGATTTGAATTGCTTGTGACCGCATTACCGGCATTGGTGGAAGTACCTGTATAGAGAAGTGTGGCTTATTTTCTTGTTCTTCTACCACATTACTTGCTGTATCTTTATAGCTAAGTATGCTGAATCGGTATTTAGTATTAGCAGAAGTAAAATCATACTCATTACTCAGGGCAAGGTCAGGTTTGCTGTCACCTGTAACATCAGGGAGTGAAATAAGAGTGGTAACCTGAACAGTGGTAAAGTTCGCTGTTTCTTGCAGTGTGCTTGAAATATTGCCGGAATAAATGTGTAATATTGGAGAAGCTTGATATTGCCTGACGCATAATGAGGAAACTCCTATAGAATCAAGACCGTATCGCAAACTGCTGATAGCTTGTATTCCATCCATTCTGAAGCCGTACAATTTTTCTATTTTGTCGTTACTGAGATTATAGACTGTTAAATCCGTATTATTAACATTACTGGCGATTTGGGTTGCACACAAGAAATAATATCTACCTTGTGGCTGAGAGTGAAGACCACCCACCCAATACAACCCTGTTCCGTCCTGTGTATCTACGGTAAACTGGTCCAATATTTCAGACTTATAACTTGTACCATCCCACCAAGCACGTACTAAACGCAAGCCGTCTTTATAAATCGTCCGAAACGGAAAATTCTTATTGTTTGTCCAATACGTACGTGTGCAGATAATCCGCATTTCCTTTGCGCCTACCATATAGGCAACGATGGGTACATTATTACTGTCCAACTCCGGTAGTATCATCTTCTGATTTATAATCTCATTGAGGTTTGTTTTCCCCAACAATACCGAACCCGGCATACCGGGCTTTATCATGTCATCTTTGCCATCACCATTTACATCGGTTACTATCCAAGGGAAAAAGTTTTTAACCGGAGCTTGTGCCTCCGCTTTCGGTGGCTCACCGTTCTTTATTCCTTCATAGATATAGCCGTTCTCGTCTATGTAGTCCGTTATCCCATCTCCATTAAAATCACCTGTTTTAATATTCGCGCTCCCTATTTCCCATGTAAATACATTCATTGTATCACCCGGGAACCGAAGTAGCCATGTCTTTACGCCTTTCGGTGTCCATACGACAAGTGCACCTTTGCCGTGATAGAAATTATCGAGCCATGTCATGCCGTATTTTGCGTATTGCATACCATCCGCCCGCCACCATTCTTTGAGCAGTGGGATGGTATCAGCAAGCGGAGATTGCGCGAGGGATGACATCGTTATCAGCAAACTACACACGATAGTAGATACCAGTATTTTCATGAAGATACTCCTGTAACAATGCATGCAGAAAAAGATGAGATTGCATGCTCTTCCCTACCTTCCGGCATGGGATACGTTAGAAAAGAACGTTGGATAAAGGTACAATGCAGCCGTTGATTTACCTGATAGTTCGGCTTTTGCCACTGCCGGTCGAACATGACGTGATGCTGTTCACGGGGTGCCCATAGCGCCGTATCATCCAAGCTTAAGGTTGTACTGTCATAGGTTAATGAAGATAAGGGCTGGGGCTTTAATATCGTTTGGGAGGATAAAGGAACAAAATATAGTACAAAAAGCAGGAAAAAACAGAACGTTTTCATACTGTCACCTCAACGAATAAGTAGTGAACATTGAGCAATACTATTTTGTCCTTCTATTCGTAATAGATATATTCCGCTGCTTATCTTATAACCACTCATATCAACAGGTAAATGATGCTTCCCTGCCAATTGAAATACACCTGTTTTTCCTAATGATTCCTTTCCTGAACTGTCAAATAATGAAAGAATGTACTTACCTGTTTCGGGTACATTAATCGCTACCTGAATAATCTGGTCTTTTGACACAGGCATCGGTGAAATTGATTCAATAGTAAGCTCTTGTTTAGCATTTGGGCTTTCTTCCACTCCGGTACTCGTATCTTTCAAGGAAAGAATACTGAATCTGAATTTCTCCAATGAAGGAAAATAATGGTTGCTTAAAGCCGCGTCAGCTATACCATCGCCATTTATATCGGATATGGAAGTAAAAGATGCAATTTGAACGGTAGTAAATTGGGCAACTTCATGCAAAGAATCGACAATATTACCGTTATAAAAATGAAGCGTAGGGACGCCAAGTTTATATTGATTGATGTAACAGGAGGGTATCTCACTTCCGTCAATACTTTTACGTAGCTGATTTATACTCGCAATACCATCAATTCTTTTACTGTATAATTTTTCAAGTTTATCATTATTGATATCATAAACAGTAACATCTGTATTCTGATTATTTCCCTTTATCATCGTCGCACACAGAAAATAATGCTTGCCGGAAGGGTGAGAAATAAGTGCCTTTTGCCAAAATATTCCCGTACTGTCGAGTGTGGGAACAGTAAATTCATCAAGCTTCTCTGATTTGAAACCATTACCTTCCCACCAAATCCGAACTAACCGCAGTCCCTCCTTATAAATCCTTTGATATGGGAATTCTTTCAGGTTCGTCCAGAAAAAACGACGACAGACTACTCGCATTTCACCAGGGTTTACTACATAGCTTGTTAGCGGTGAATTGTTACTATCTATCGTAGTAAAATTTAATTTCTCATGCTTAAGTTCACTGATAAGTGATTTTCCAAATATAACTGAGCCCGGGGTAAGCATATCTTCAAATCCGTCACCATTGATGTCTGTTATTACCGTAGGTCTAAAATTCGGAACTGGTGTGATATACTCCGATTTGGGTGGCTCGCCGTTCTGTATGCCTTCATAAATATTACCTTTATCATCTATATAATCTGTAGTTCCGTCGCCGTTTAAATCTACGGTTTTTATTGCTGCACTACCTCCTGACCACGTAAACACATTCTCCGTATCTCCCGGAAAGCGAAGCTGCCACGATTGTACACCGCTTGGAGTAGAGACTACCAATAC
>JBPOHH010000352.1:0-2730 GCA_052035765.1 Bacteroidota bacterium | reverse complement strand
TTTGTAGTAGGCATAAGTCTATACGTCGTAAGTCAGTAAGTCATTTTTCGAGCCCCTCGCTTTTTTGCGAGCGGCTCGGTTTGTTTATAGGGCTGTTCTGAACTTTTTGATTGGTAGGAATTTACTGCTTAATTACCATCCTCGTTTCCATCCCCACCCGCAAATAATACACGCCTGCCGGTAAACCCGAAACATTCATCTGCCGGCGCTCGGCTCCATTTAATGCTTCTGAATGTACTATCTCACCGAGAAGGGAGTAGATGTGGAGTTCGCTGGCAGATGCGGGGATATTGCTGATCGTGAGATAATCTCCACTGATAGGTTGAGGAGAGATGCGGAGGGATGAGCTGGGTGAGGTGGGCTGCTCTTCGACATCGGTGGCAAAATTACTGAGCGTTGTTCGGAAGACTCCCTCGCCGTCGGTGCCGACATAGAGTGTCGTCCCGCTGATTGCCATGCTGAGAATATCGGTTGAGATGATGTTCGAATCCTTGGGAATCCACGTTGTGCCATTGTCATCACTGCGATAGACACCGCCGCCTGCCGTGCCTGCAAAAACTGTTGAACCATTTGCAACTAAACATGTTACGTTTGTATTAATAATGCCTGTGTTGATTGCTTCCCAATGCTCACCTTTGTCGGTGCTCCTAAAGACGCCTCCTCTAGCTCCGGCTGCTGCAAAGAGCGTAGATTCTGTTGCTGCCGTTGATTGAACATACTGCTCTTGTAGCTCTCGGCTCACAAAAGTCCAATTATTTCCATAGTCTTCACTCCGATTGAGGAAAAAAATCCATGAGTATAATGTACTATTTTTCGCCAGTAATGAGTAAACATATCCATTGGCTATTTCTTTCCAGTTCTCGCCATGATCAGAACTCCGAAACACGCCACCTTGAGGACTTGTACTGCTAAATTGGAGACCGGCAAAAATTGTGGTATCAATGACAGATAAAAACTGAACATCTCCATTACCCATGAGCCCGCAATTAGCTACTATCCAATGTTCGCCGTTGTCGAGGCTTTTAAAAGCAGACCTCTGCCTTGTGCCTACAAAAAGAGTCGAATCCATAGTCGCAAAGGACAGGATCGTAGGTATATAAGAATAAGGCGTTGGCAAGCCGGTATTGGCTGCCTGCCAGCTATTTCCAGAATCAATGCTTCGGAAAATCCCGCCTTGTCGTGTTCCTGCGTAATACGTTGTACCTACAAGAAGTACAGAATTTACTTCCTTATCGTGAAGTCCTGAATTAATTGCCCTCCAATGCAGTCCATTATCATCACTTCTGAATATTCCCTCGTTGTAACGTCCGGCAGCCAGAAGGGTAGCTCCATTAAACGTAAGCATAGATATGCCGTGCGTTGCGATACCGGAATCAAGCTTTACCCAGTTTTCGCCATAATCTGCGCTTTGATAAACCCTATTATTGGATTGCGCATAAAGAATTCCCGAATGTGTGGCAAGTGTATAAATGGATTCATACTTTATGCTTGAGTATAGTTGTTTCCATGTTGCCCCGTAATCGACACTGCGATAAACGCCTCCTCTGCCACTATCGGCAACCACGGCTATATAGAGCATGGTGTCGAGTACAGCAAGATCATAGAAATACCTTTTCGTTTTCGGTAACCCGGCGTTAATGGATGTCCATGTCAGACCATGATTTATGCTTCGGTAAATTCCACTGTCAGATGAACTTGCGTAAATTATAGAGTCTAGTATCGCAAATGATCGTATACTCATAGGATAGGTACTTGAGAGAACTTCTGTCCAAATCATACTATCGAGAGTCGCTCGAAATATCCCGTTATACGTACCGGCAAGTATCACCGAATCTAGTATCGTAAGAGTATAGGTTGGTAGGTCGGAATGATTGGCATTAGCTTCTGTCCAAGTAGTACCACTATCGGAACTCTGAAACACGGAGTTCGCCGCTGCCGCGAATAGTGTATTACCCTTTGAAGTAAAGCTACTTATACCCGGATAATTAATTCCTGTATTGGTGGCCATCCAATGTGCTCCTGCGTCCGAACTTCTATAAATTCCCGAATAATCAGTACCCGCAAACACAGAGGATTGAGTAAGCGCCAGGGCATTCACGGTTTGTGAAAGCAATCCTGTGTTGATGACAGTCCACGTAACACCCATGTCATCGGATCTAATTATACCACTATATGTTCCTGCAAAGAGAGTAGTACCAATGACTTGGAGCGTGTTGATGTAGTCGTTGCTTGTTCTGATATTCAGAGGTGTCCACGTAGCCCCATCATCTGTACTTTTTACAATGCCATAATATGACAGTCCTGCAAAAAGCGTCGTGCCGATGCTGGCTATCGATTGAACGCTGCGTAAATTGAGTTCATTCCATGTATCTCCATTGTCTTTACTACGATAGCTAGTAGAGCCGATTAAGTAAATTTGTGAGTTGTTGACCAATATTCTATATGAATACCCCGGTCGTACTATCGCCCAATGCTCACCATTATCGAGACTTCGGAAGATACCATCGACATTATAGAATGTAGCAAAAAGTACGTTGCCATTTATAGCCATCGAAGTGGTAAGAAGGGAAGGCAAGCCGGTATTAATCGAGGTCCAACTATTTCCATTATCAGTACTTCTGTAAATGCCACCGCCATACGTTCCGCAAAACACTGTCGTACTATTTGCAGCAAGAGCTATCACTCTTTTATTCGTAAGCCCGGTATTGACCGCCGTCCAATGGTCGCCGT
>JBPOHH010000551.1:0-3121 GCA_052035765.1 Bacteroidota bacterium | reverse complement strand
GGGTGCGTAGGTTCTCACTATACGCCACTACTTTACGTATTCGCAACTACAGGCGCAGGCGGAACATTGATTTTAATAAATTCATTGCGTAATTCTTCCTGAACGGTAAAAAATGCATTCCAATAATTGACAGGCGTAGCAAAGGGTCGAACGGCAAACGTTATCATGTCATTGCTGACTTTGAGCACATTGAAGGTAGGCGCAGGATCTTTGAGCACGAATTGATTGGCGAGCATGGTATCGACGGCCAGTTTACGGGCGTTTGATATATCACAGTCCGGTGCTAAGGTCATGGTAATATCCACTCTGAGACTACCATGTTTGCTGAAATTAACGACGACTCCATTCGAAACGCCTGCATTGGCGAGAATGACGGTTTTGTTATCCGGAGTGAGGAGAATTGTATTAAACATTTTAATTACCTGGACATAGCCGGTTTGTCCGCCACATTCGACCAGATCGCCGATTTTAAACGGTTTAAAAACCAAGAGCAAAACGCCGCCGGCAAAATTAGCAAGTGAGCCTTGCAGAGCCAGGCCAATAGCCAAGCCCAACGCGCCGATTACTGCGACAAATGAAGTGGTCTGAATCCCGAGAATTCCTGCTACAGAAATAATCAACAGTACTTTAAGGGTGCCGCTTACCAAGCTTCCCAAAAATGACTGTAAAGAAGCATCTATATCTTTACTTTTCAAGGCCTTCGCCACAAATTTCCCTAAAAAATTCGTGACATACACTCCGATGATGAATACGACAATTGCTCCAATCAATTTAGGACCGAATTCTCCGCCCCATGCGATGATTTGCATGAAATATGATGTTGCCTGCTCCATAATTATACGTAGCTCCATGATAGTTGAAAAACGCCAATTCAGAATCACTCGATAGTTGATTATTCAATCAAACAAATCGGGCAGACATTACTTCTGAGACAATTACTTAGCTCGTGCCTTACGTCTCGGCACATCAACTTGTTGTATTTCTTTCAAACATGTCAGCCAAGTACTGCATGCAGGCGTTCAGTCGTGAGGGGATGCTCGGGAGTCACATGATAGGTCGCAATACCGAGCAATTGTGGAGCGAGGATATTTTGCGGTGCATCGTCGATAAAAAGAGTAGTTTCCGGTGTTGAATTCGTGGCTTGGAGTACATGCCTATAGATATCGGTATTGGGCTTGCGCATGCCGATGATATAGGAAAAAAAACATTCGTCAAAGGCACCGAAGAGTGCAGCGCATTCCTGTTCAATTGCCTTAAAATGTATGTCGTTAATATTACTGAGAATATAGAGCTTGTAGCGATTGTTGAGCGACTGTATCAGGTCGATACTGTAGGGAAAAATGCCGCCGAGCATGGCATTCCACGCATGGTCAATCTGCTCATCGCTCGCCGTCATACCATAGCTTGTGCGGAGAGAATCGCGAAATTCGGCTGAGGTCAGCTTGCCGGACTCGTAGTTGCTAAAAACATCGGCCTGCGCTTCGAGCTTGAGCAATACAGCTTCCGGGGTAACAGCAAGCGCCGCAAGCGCCTCCCGCGTTCGCTCATGATTAATGCGGTACAGCACGCCGCCAAGGTCAAAAATAATCGTCTTGATAATAGTCCGGCCGCGCATATTGCCAGAAACGACTCGGGCTTGAGCGAGGCACCTCCTACGAGCGCGCCATTAATATTGGGTTGTGACAGCAGCGTTCGGGCATTGCCTTCATTGACGCTCCCACCATAGAGAATGAGCATGTCACTTGCCGGATTACCTATTAAATTATGAAGGCAAGTTCTAATAAATACATGCACTTCCTCCGCCTGCTCGGGAGTCGCGGCGAGTCCTGTGCCGATTGCCCAGACGGGTTCGTAGGCAACGACAATCTTACCGGCTGCATCCGGATTAGCATCCGTAAATACTGCTTTAAGCTGACGTTCGATTACTTCCTTCCAGCGTTCACTTTGGCGTTCATAGAGCGTCTCACCGACGCAGAAGAGGGGCGTGAGTCCTGCGCCGAGCGCTGCCCATACTTTTTTGGCAATCAGTTCATCGGTTTCGCCGAAGAGTGTGCGGCGTTCGGAGTGACCGATGATTACATGCGTACAACCGCAAGCTACTAGCATTGCAGGAGATACTTCTCCCGTAAAAGCGCCTTTAGTTTCGAAATGGCAGTTCTGCGCGCCGAGTCCGATAGCGGTGCCATTGGTAATTTCAGCAACGGCTGCGATGCTGGTCGTCGGCGGACACAGTACGGCGTTTTGTGGATTGCCGTCGGCAATTTTTTGCGCTAATTCCCGCGCTTCCTGCGGCGAAGTGTGCATTTTCCAATTGCCGGCGATGAGGATTTTTTTCATATCTTTTCTGGTAGAGTATGCTTTTTAGAAAGGAGGTTATCTAAATATTCGCGTTCTTGTTCGTAATTCATATTCATAATCTCAAGACTTATCTCATCTCGAATTTCTCGCATAACTTTGATTGAATCAAAGTTTTTTTTCGGCTTTTCAATTGTCGTTTTCATAGTATTAAACCTCTTTTGGTGTTCGGATTTCAATCATCGTGTAGCCCAACGCATAATTCATACCATTGTATCCTCTTATTTTATCAAGATTTACAATGTGTTTAAAATTCCAGCTTACTAAAACATGTACTTTGCACAAGGTAGCAATCGCTATGTGTTGGCAATCGGCCCTACTAGTTTTGCCAACTACATTAGCTTGAATGTATTTATCAGCCAATTCAATCGCTTCTGGAGTTAGCATAACTTGTTCAATATGTTCTACTGCTATAGTCGAAAGCAAATTTTTAACAAATTTAGGTGCTCTTAGTAATTCGGCTTCAAGCAGGTCAGAAACGACAATAGTTATTTCTCCATTCCTCACTCTATCAAAAAATGGAACGGTGTCAGCGGAAAATTCATCATCAAAATATCCACCAACGACAGATGTATCAATATAAATTCTTTGCTTCATACTTGTTTATCTCATATTAAATCAACAAATAAGGTGAAATGTTGAATAAAGAACATGCTTCGTTTATTCCATTCTGAAGTTTACCCTTTTACTCCCGCTGATACGACTCAAATAATTCCGCAAGCTCTGTCATCGAACCGACTTCTACATCGGCTGCGCTGTCGGGCTT
>JBPOHH010000148.1:0-2796 GCA_052035765.1 Bacteroidota bacterium | reverse complement strand
GTGAACCCGTAAAAATCAATGCATCATTTACACGGTATCAGTTTCAATTATATAGTAATTTCACGTTTTTTGCCAATGACTCCGTGCGTGGTGATATGATCGAGCAAACGGATAATCGTTCGGTGTTATCGCTTCGCGGTGAGAAAAATTTCTTTACGCTCGCCGGTGACATCGGCATGAAAACGACGCTCGGCGGTGATATGCGTCATGATGATATTCATACCGCGCTCTACCATGATACGGCAAGAGTA
Organism: Bacteroidota bacterium; assembly: GCA_052035765.1. Lineage (GTDB taxonomy): Bacteria > Bacteroidota > Ignavibacteria > Kapaibacteriales > UBA961 > JADJXV01. The sequence goes on along the minus strand of JBPOHH010000148.1, from coordinate 2,545 downwards.
CGGCTGGAGACAACGCGAGATAATGCGATACGACAGACGAATCTGGGAGTCTTTGCCGAACATTCTTTTCTCTTCTCGAACTTCAGCTTGCAAGTCGGCGTGCGCGGCGATTATATCGGCTTTGATGTCGATAATCTCATGGAAGGCGTTCCGGGTTCGGAGGGAAATTCACAGCAATTCCTCGTGTCACCAAAATTCAATGCCTCGTGGAATCCAAGCTCTACGACAACGCTCTTTTATAATTTCGGGCTCGGTTTTCATTCGAATGACGCGCGGGTCGCGGTCAGTGTTCCGACGGGAAATACACTCCCCCGCGCGTACGGTTCAGAAATAGGCGCACGCTGGGCAGACGAATCCATGACCATTTCAACTGCTTTATGGATACTAGACTTAGAACGTGAATTTATATGGGTAGGCGATGAAGGCACGACGGAGGAAAGCGGACGTTCGCGTAGGTTCGGATTGGATATAGAGGCGCGGTATCGTGCTGCATCATGGCTGACGGTCGGTTCTGAAGTCACTATTTCCCGCGGTCGCCTTCTTGATCTGCCGCAGGGGAGTAATTTTATTCCGCTTGCGCCCAATGTCACGCTCACGTCGTATGCATCCATTACCACCGATATATTCACGTCATCGCTTCGCTTACGTCATATCAGCGACCGTCCGGCAAATGAAGATAACTCATTGACGGCCCTTGGCTATACAATCGTCGATGCCACGGCACAAGTACCATTGTCAAGGGCATTAGACCTCACCATTCAATGTGAAAACATCCTTAATTCCGAATGGCGGGAAGCGCAATTTGACACTTCAAGTCGCTTGCGTTCGGAGGCAAATCCCGTCTCGGAAGTAAATTACACACCGGGAACAAGACCAAGCATCCGGGCAGGAATAAGCATGAAATTCTGAGGTTACCTTATCTGCAGGCGCACTATGCGAGTCTCTTGCGTATATTTGCAGGTAGCTGTTCCATATTCCATCGTCTGTATGCTTCTTCGTTCTCCTCTTGCGCTCATCTTCATCGCTTCGCTTCTCGCCGGCTGGCTCACATCCTGCGGCAGCAATATGATTACCAATCCGGATGACATTGTCTTTCCTGACTCGAACGTGAGTTATCAGAATCACGTACAACCATTGCTGACGCTCAGCTGCGCGTATATAGGCTGCCACAATGACGAGACTGCCGCCGCTAACCTCCGCCTTACCAATTACTTCGCTCTCTTTCAGCATGCAGGACTCGTCGTCCCGCTCAAGCCAGACAACAGCACGCTCATTCAGACGCTCGAAGGTACGCTCCCCCACCGAGCGACCTATTATCAGACCACCACCGACGCCCAGAAAAAAGGCATGCGCCTGTGGGTGAAGGAAGGCGCGAAGAATAATTAGGGACGTTACCATCAACGGAATGAATTCCGTTGCTACAATTTGGAAAGTTCCTAACGGAACTAACAAATCCAAAAAAAAAGAGCCGTAGGCTCGAACCAAATTCTATTTTCAACGGTATGAATTCCGTTGCTACAATTTGAAAACGTTCCTAACGGAACTAAACACATGTCCCCAAATAAAGTTGAACAACATTAAAAATAGTGGTCAACAAAAAAAAAGAGCCGTAAGCTCGTACCAAATTGCAGGGAATGTTGAACAACATTAAAAATGGTGTTCAACAAAAAAAAGAGCCGTAGGCTCGAACCAAATTGTAGGGCTGGACTTCAGTCCAGCCCACCAGCCCACCCAAACCTCTCAAACACCTCCTCCACCTCACGTTCAATCCGCGTTTTGAGCAAAATGACTTCGCTCGTAGTCGGATGACAAAAGCTAATCTCCAGCGCAAACAGAAGCAAACGGTTCAGCCCATATTCCTTTCGCCACAACGCATTATGCCGTCCATCGCCGTAGCGGACATCGCCGATAATCGGATGCGAGATATGCGAGCAATGCCGTCGGATTTGATGCCGGCGACCGGTGACCGGCCGCGCTTCCAGCAGCGAGTACCGCGAGGTCGGATGCTTGCCCATGCTGTGGGGGAGTTCAACTTCCGCAAGCGATGTATAGTGCGTTTCGGCATAATCGTCATTCTCTATGCTGCCGCTTGTAACTGTTTGTGAATCTGCGAGATAGCCGCGTACGACACACCAATATTTTTTATGCACTTCCCGCCGTACGAACTGTTCGCCCAGCGCGCGGGCTGCGTCGGGATTCTTCGCATAGAGCACAATGCCCGATGTTGCACGGTCGATGCGGTGCACGGGAGCGAACCAAGCGCCGGGGAATTCTGCTTGTAATACGTCGAGCACAGATTCCTCACCACGCGAGAATTCACTCGGATGCACATGGATGCCGCTCGGCTTGTGAATCGCAAGCAGGGTATCATCTTCAAAGAGAACGGGAAATTTCATAGTTTTTTCGAAAGGTCGGATGATATGAGTAAATTGCATGCTATGCGCACAGACAGACTATTCAAAAATAACACATACCACTCTCTATGCCTCCATCAGGAATTCAGGAAGAACACACAGCACGCGCCGCAGCAGCCGAAGGTAACACC
>JBPOHH010000034.1:0-6642 GCA_052035765.1 Bacteroidota bacterium | reverse complement strand
CAAAAATAAAATCACTCCATTCGGGATAGTCGCGTATCCATTCGCTTGCTTTCTGCACCGGTATCAGCAGTAATTCCACATCTTCCTCGACAATCGCTTTGATTTTGCTGGTATCTTGGTGAATTCCGGCGAGAAACGACATAATGCAGCTCTCACCCGGCTTGATGTAATAAAGCAAAATTTCACGACCTTCTTCGTCCGTTCGCACGACCTTGATACTCCCTTTGAGCACAATCGGTATTGAATGGATATAGGAATTAATATCAAGAATGACCGTGTCGGCAGGGAAGAGCTTCACCTGTCCGGATGTGTATGCTGCGTTGTTGAGCAGCGGCTGAAATAATGCTGTCTCTTGTGTTGAATTCATAATTATAGAGGATAAATGAGAGAGTATGATGCATGCACGCACAGTTGACGTTCATGCGTAATGTGAGTAACGTGTTTAATAGTATAGAGTAATGTATTTGTTCTCTCCTTGGCGACCGCCCGAATGTCTAGCTGATGCCCACCTCTCTCATTACAAAGCTACCGCTCTATCGTGAACGGTACTATGATTTATATCATATTTAGAATAGAGCGGTGGGTCGAGGTCGCCGCGTCACAGGTGCAGAGAGGATGTACGACTTCTGCAAGGTCTGCATGCAGAAATTGCATGCCGTCAAAACCCCAAAAAACTCGTAATTTGCGCAAAAAATCCACACTCAGAAAGTCAATTATGCATATCGCAATCGCACTCATCAGTTATTTCATCGGCGCTATTCCATTTGCGTACCTGCTTGTCCGATTCCGCACCGGCAAGGATATCCGCAATGAAGGCAGCGGTAATGTCGGCGTGCTCAACAGCTACGAAGTCTCCGAAAGCAAGGCATTGGGAATAATGGTGTTAGTGCTTGATATGCTTAAAGGATACGGAGCAGTTATGCTCGCACGCTGGCTCGGTGGGAATGAATTTTTCAGTGCAGCGCTCGCCGGAGCGTTCGTCGTGCTCGGACATAATTTCAATATTTTCTTACGCGGAAAAGGTGGGCGCGGACTCGCACCGGCCGCCGGTGTCTCCCTCGCAATTAATCCAATTACCCTCGTTTTTTGGTGTCTGATGTGGCTCACCGGATATTACGTAATCCGTAGGAATGTTCATGTAGGGAATATGACGGGAACAATTGGCGCGGCAATCCTACTCGCCACTGCACCTACCCAACTCGTACGAGCGTTGATGCAAATTCCCTGCGAACCTCTCATGCAGCACACGATTCTCATGATGTTTATCTGTATGCAGATATTTATCCGTCACCTTGAGCCGATGAGGGAATTACTCAGTGAATGGAACAACGAACCTGATGAAATGTAAGGTATTACTGGATAAATACAGCAGCAGGGAGTTCGACGATAAACACGGCGCCATGCCCTAGCTCACTCTCACACCATACCTGCCCGTTCATCACCTCGACGAGTTTTTTGACAATCGATAGCCCGAGACCGGAGGAATGTTCGCCCCCCGTCGGCTTGGCTGACAAACGCACATACCGTCCAAAGAGCTTTTTCTTGTCGTCAGCGTTCATGCCCGGACCTTCGTCGCGTACTTCGATTCTCACCGTACTCTGTACCTGCGTAACGTGTACTTCTATGGTCTTGTCTTTCGGCGAGAATTTAATAGCATTCGAGACCAGATTATCGAGCACTTCATGAATTGCCGATTGGTCGGCGAGCATGAGTGTTTCTTTGGGGGGAACCTGTACTTTCAGGCGGATATTCTTGGCTGATGCGCGCTCCATGAACTCATGAACGACGTTCGTGGCGAGGGCTGCGGCGTCCATTTTTTCGACATTAAGATTCACGCGCCCTGTTTCTATGGCATTGACATCTAAGAGATTAAGAATAATATCCCGCATGCGTCCGGCGGTGGTCTCGATCTTTTCCATCATACTTTTGACTTCATCCGGCGGGAGCATGGTAAAGTAATTTTTGACATTCGATGCCGTGAGTGCGATACCGGCGATAGGATTTTTGAGGTCATGAGCGACGATGCCGAGCACCTCGGTTTTGTCTTCATTGAGCTTTGTGAGGTTGCGATTCAATTCTTCCATTTCTTCAAGAGTACTCGCGAGTTCACTATTCACCGTTGCAAGAGATGAATTCGCTACCGACAAATCTTTCGTTCGCTCCTGAACGGTAATTTCCAATTCCGCTTTCCTCGCGACAAGACTCTTGACACGAAGACGGTAGAAGAGAAATCCGGCCGCTGCAAGTGTAAGCACGACAAGCAACTTGAACCACCAGGTCTGATAATAATACGGCCGTATAACGAAGCTGACCTGCGCGCCTGTTTCGTTCCACACACCATCATTATTACTCCCAATGACCTCAAAGGTGTATTTCCCAGGTTCAAGACTTGTATAATACGCCGTTCGCCGTGCGCCTGCATCTACCCAGTTTTTGGATAATTCCGGTATTCGGTATTTGAATCGGACATGCGACGGTATTAAAAAGCTCAGTGCGGTATAGGTGAATTCGATTTGATTGGTACCGGCGGCAAATTCAAGCTTGTCGGTGGGAGAATACGAAGTGCTATCAGCAGCGATGTGCTCGATAAGTACGGGAGGAATCAGGGAGTTTGAGTACATACTGCGTGAATTGACCACCGCCATACCCTGCACCGTAGGGAAGCAAATCCGTCCATCCTTTGTCTGCCATGCCGACGGTGAGAATCCTATCGTACACTCGGAGGATTTCATTCCGTCAGAATCGTCATAGACGACGGGAACTACCCGTTTTGCCTTGCCGTTCATGACATTGGCGATCTCCTGCATGGGTATTCTATAGACTGCTTTGCTGCAACTGAACCAGAAATTACCCTTACTATCCTCGGTAATCGAATAGACACGATTGTCAAAAAGTCCGTCCTGAGAAGTAATGGTCGTGAATTTTCCGTCGAGGAGTCGGGTGAGGCCGTCGCGATGGCTGCCGAACCACAGAGCACCCGATTTATCCTCATACATACAGCGTATTTGGTTCGACGGCAAGCCATTTTGCCGGGTATAAGGAATAAATTTTCCATTCGAATAGCAGCTCACGCCACCGCCATAACAGGATATCCACAACCTGCCTTGCTTATCTTCGAGCATACTTGCAACGATACCCGGAAGGAGTCCGCCGACTGTAGGTGTGATTCTCGTAAGAGTATTATTTTTCAATGAAATTAATCCATTCGTGGTGCCTACCCACAGTGTGCCTGACTTGTCCTCGCAGAAGGAATACGCGACATCTTTTTCTGCCTCACTGCCGAGGGAGAGGAAGGTGAATTTCCCGTTCGAATATCTATCCACACTTCCCGAACTTCCGCCAATCCAAAGAGTTCCGTCACGAGCTTCATACAGTGCCGTAATCGGATTATCGCTCGAGAGTCCATTTTTAGAATTATACGTGGTGGTGACAGTACCATTCATCCTGCTCAGCCCTTGGGAGGTGGCCACCCACAATCCGTCCTTTGTCTCGATAATTGAGCGGATATAATCGCCGGAGAGTCCGTCGAGTGTGGTATAGGTCACAAATGCAGCTCCGCGCAATCGGTGCAATCCGCCGGTAAACGTGCCTACCCAGATGCTGCCTTCGCGGTCTTCGAGAAGGGAAATTACCGGATCATCCGCAAGCTCTTCTTCTGTGAAATTTGTGAGAATACCATTGCTGTATCTCGATAATCCATGAGCAGTTGCTATCCACAATGTACCGTCGCGGTCCGACAAAAGCTGTTGCACGGGATTCCCTGAAAAGCGTCCGATGAGCGTAGCAGTACTGCTATTACCGCCGGAGAGACGGATCACATTATCGCTTGCCGACACCCATACATTGCCTGCTTTATCGCTGCAGAGTCCGGCGACCGATACAGCGGGGAATTGCTCTGCCCGCACTGCTTTGCCTGAGGTATAGGTGTAGAGTCCGTCGGATGCGCCTATCCATACCGTACCGTCGGGCGTCTGACAGAAGGAATATTTATACCCTTGAGCAATATCGCTTACTCTCAGTATTATTTCGAGCTTGGATTGAACTATCCGGAGAACGCCGGTAGAAGTACCCACCCACACAGCGCCGGAGGCATCGGTCCATAATTTATTGATTGAACGGGAGAGTTTTCCGGCATTTTTATATGCTGCGACCGGACTAATGGTGGTGCCATTGAATTCAAATAATCCCTGTGACTGCGTGCCGACGATCATCGTGCCGCTCATGTCCTCGGTAAGAGCTACAATGCCGAGCGATGAAAGCTCGGGAGTATGACCGTAATTGACAAAGCGCACACCGTCGAAGCGTACGAGACCTTCGTCAAAGGTGCCGAGCCAGAGATAACCGCTTTTGGATTGATAGAGCGCCGGTATCCCATTCGATGGTAAGCCGTTACCGGACTTCCACTTGTCATGGGCATATTGATTGGGTGCTTTATTGCCATCGAGCCCCATCAAGTCGGGACGGGACAAAAAAAACGCAGCAAGAGTAAGAAGGGTAAAAAGTAATCTCATACTATTGATATTAGAGTGAATTCTATACCCGGAAGGGAGTTACTCCTCAACGGCGATTATTAAAAACTGCGACGGGAGCCAGAATTTGTCGGTGTCGGTGATTTTTAGCGAAACGATTTTTTTCGCTTCGTCATAGTTGGGTGTTAAGAATTTCGGGTTGTGCGCCGAGACCACTGCAAAGCGCTTGCATTTCTTGATAAACAGTATTTCCGACTGTGAGGTAATATCGAAGGAATTGAATTTCTTGACGTTGAGTTCTTTTGCCGGTGTAAGTGTCTCGCCATGTTTACCGAGTACCCACAAATCAGCGCCACCTACTTTTTGCACGAGCCCGCGGCCGAGGAGTTCGTCCTCGGTGCCGATGGTATAATACACAAACTTTGATTTTGGTGACGATTCGACCGGCTTGACTTCGGCGGTTTTATCGGTGCGATTAGAGGAAGCCCGGGTATGGCGAGTATTGCTTGAGGAGCTGTCCTGAGCTTTTAATTCATAAAAATCGGCGTATAATTTTCGTACATCTGTCTCTTGGCTCACGCATTTTTCTTTCATCGAGGCGAGCTTGACTTTGATTGCATTTGTATGCGAGGCGAGCTGAGGATTTTGGCGTTCGATAGCCATGATTTTGGACTCAAGGTCCTGAATGCGCGACTTGCTGGAGTTGATGACATTCGAAACCGAGTCGAGAGTGGAGAACCACACAGCCGTTTCAGCATCATCTACCGAACCTGTTTTGCGGAGAGATTTGCCGTTCTCACCGGTCAGAAACAGCAGTTTGTCATAGACTTCATTGATAGTTGCCGTCGCATCAGCCATGACATCATTCAAGCTGTCTTTCTGGACTGTCATATCGAGCATGGCGGCATACTGTGCCTTTTCATTCTGCATTTTTACGATTTCTTCTTTATTCGAGCAGCCGGCGAATAGGATGGTAGCAAGTAGAATAAGTAGTATAGATTTCATAAAATCCTCCGTTACATTCAGTAGAAATCCGCATACGCGGCGCATAATTCGAAGATATAGATATCCTGAGATGCAAATTACAAAAGGAGACCGTGGCAGCAAAGAAGTAATGTGTAAAGGGATGAAAAAGTAGTTCCGTAGAAGACGAGCGTACTCATGAATTTTTCCGGCAAGCCCTTGTTTAGAGAAAAGATTTCGGATGGCTGTTTCTCATTTTATACATTATTGATGACCGAAAAGAAAATCGTGTAGTGTCGCATATCACGGCCCGGACGGCAATGGGTGTCCGCAGGCGACGGTTTGGAGTGTGATGAACCGAACCCATTAATTATAAAGTAGTTATTTTGATTTTACCGGTAAGCTGCGCTTGAGTTGGGTGAGTGCATGGGTGAGGGCGCGTTCATTGTCGAAGCCCGCAGGACGTATTCTCAGCAGGCGGCGGCGACCGGCGACTCTGACCTTGACGATACGGTAAGCGCCTTCGCGGGAGCGGCGTTCTTTGCCGAAAGTGATGCGGAGGATATCCTGCTTGAGGAAGGTGCGCTCGCGGAAGCGATTGCGGAGGGTAATTCCTTCATTGGTAATAATGATACGGCGATTCATGAAGCGACTGATCCCGGCGCCGATGGCTGTGGTAATGACAAACACAGCGAGCAGAACGACGAAGGGATCATGTAATGTGATCGAAAGCTGTCCGGAGTCAATCGTGCCCCGCAGAAGCGAGTAAAGAACGAGCGCGACAGCATAGACGGCGATTGCCTGCCAGTAAAAGTCGATGCGGTAGTAAAACTCTTTATCTTCTTGATTCGTAAGTGGCTTCATCGTGTCTCCCGTGTAGAATGTGAGGACTTATTGGTAGCAATGTCGATCAGGATGTCTGCTGCATCGCGCGCTGCATTGGGCTTGGACAGTGCATGCGCGGCTGCCGACATGGCTCTGATTTTTTGAGGAGCGAGGAGCAAGTCAGTGACGATGGGAAGAAAGGTATGCTGCAAATCTCCATCACGCACCATCATAGCCGCTCCTGATGCAGTGAGCGCCTTGGCATTAAACTCTTGTTCGTTGTTGGCAGCAGATGGAAGAGGCACGAGCACCGCCGGTTTTCCCGCGATGGTGAGTTCGGCCACGGTACCACCACCTGCACGGCAGACCACCAGATCGGCAGCCG
>JBPOHH010000568.1:0-18944 GCA_052035765.1 Bacteroidota bacterium | reverse complement strand
CAATATTACTCGACGGCGAAGTAATGATCGGCAACGCTGAATTTCACCGGCGGGCATCCGACTGGATACTTCACCGGCATTCTGAAAATGTGTTGTATGACAACCTCCTATTACATCTCGTACTTGTACAGGATACCGAAGGCAGTTTTGCCCGAGAAACTCTTGTGCTGCCTGCGGAAGAAGTTACCGGTATCGCCCGCGCTCTCCGTACCGGCAAAGATGCGAGCGGCGACCGTGAAGTCCTTGAAGATTTACAGGATTATGCCTTACTTCGACTGTTGAGAAAGTCCTCTGATATGCAAACCGAAGTCGCACTTCATGGAATTCGTAAGGCGTATTTTGCAAGTATCCGGCAGTTTATTGAGAATTTTCAACGAAAACGCAGACGACCGGTGTATTCGGATGCAAGCTTGAGATATTTTGCCGAACATCTTGAAACATCAAAGCTCTACAGCTTACTCGAAGATGCACTCTCGGGTCGTGTTTCCTTTGCTGAGGTCATGAAAACAATGCTGACGAAGAAAATCATCAACGAAGGAGCAGCAATGCGACGGGAAATTGCGATTAATTGCCTGCTGCCTGTGGTGATTACCACAGCCGGCACTGCATTGAGAATTGACGTCTTTGCATGGTATTGGTCAATGCAGGCACTTGGGAAATATGGTGTTTTGGCACGGAAGTTCCCGAATGTTCCTCAGCAGTTTCTCTGGCAGCAGCAGGGATTATTAGAATTTATCCGCACCGGCGGACTCAAAGGTATGATATGTTCGGAAGCAATCAAAGGATACGGATTCGCCGATACACTCAATTTCTACCGTTCGGCAAGCCAACCGCTGAGCAGGGAAGTGAGTGTACTACTCGAACGCTCCAAAACCGACAGCGGGGAATCCGATGAAATGGATTGAAAACAGCTTCCGTAGTTTTAGCTATTTCTTATTTCGTATCTTCTTGCGAAATAAACAGGTTAATTTACCACTTAATAGCGCAGCGATGAAAAAAATCCTCATCCTGCGCTATGATGTATTAGGGGATATGATTGTAACGACGCCGGTATTTCATCTGCTGAAGGACAAAGTACCGGGCACAGAAATACATGTCCTCGGCACAAAACGGAATGTCGGTCTGCTCAAGCATGATGAGAGAATCAGTAGGATACTGTGTTACGATGGAACCTTTCGTTCACTCCTTAAGTTACGTCGTGCAGCACGCCGCGAGCACTATGATTGTGTCATAGCAATGGTCTTCTACAAGGCAACAAAAGCAGGCGCTTGGGCGAATTGGCTCGGAGGACGCGATGCCGTGAAAGTGACCTGGGCGAATCCTAAACGCGCGCATCTTTATACAGCATTATTCAATGCGCAGCTCCCGGCGAGTCCGAATGAGAGAACGATGAGCGAGATTCATGTGAAGTTTTTGTGCGATACCTTCGGTTGGGAATACTCCGACGACATGGTACATCTGTCGATAGCGTTATCTCCTGAAAATGAAGCGTTTGCCGAGAATTATTTCAATGAGTTCAATGGTGCAACTACCGTGCTTATCAATACCACAGCCGGTAATGAAAAGCGGGAAATGACTCGCGAAACGGTGGGAGAAGTAGTCGCACTCTTCGTGAAATTCTATCCAAGTATCCATATTCTCCTGAATGTAGCACAAGTGAACATTGATACATATTCAGAATTGAGTGCACGATATTCCGACCATGTACACATTCTCCCGTATTCTCCCGATGTGCTTGATTTCTGCGCGGTTGTGAAAAGATGTTCGGCTGTAATCTCGCCCGATACGGCGATTATTCATATTGCGGCTGCCTTTGGAATTCCACTTGTCGGTATTTATAAAAACTCCGAACGCCATGCACAGCAATGGGGACCGCAGCATGGTAAATCGGTGATTGTCCTCTCGGAAGAAAACGATGATCTCCGCACAGTGACAAGCGAGAGAATTTTCAAAGCATTTCAACAGTTAACGAAACAGTATTCAATCGTATGATTTGTAAGAAGTTATGATCAGACCATCCTACGAACCGCGTGTCTTAGTCCTCGGGGGAAATTCCACCCGATGGTCAGCGCGCGACATGCCGCAGATGAAAAACACGATGAACGGGATCGAGGCATGGGCGTTTACGTTTTGGGGTGATTACTGCGGATATAAGGTTGCAAAGGATAGCGATATTGCTAACTACGATATAATTATTGCTAATACAAACTTTGACCGATTCCCGGAATATCTCCGTTTGCGGGATAAAGTATCTCAGAATGCAACTTGGATAGCACTCATCGAAGGGTCAGGAAGCGACTACATGCGCCCGAATCCAACCATGAAAAAAGTGCTCGATACCGCCGATATTGTCAATTGTATCAATAAGTACTCGCTCTCTCTTTTGAGGAAAATCACCACCACCAGAGTCGAATACCTCGGCATTCCGTATCCTGCGGAATCTATCCGTGAGCTGTCGGTGCCGGTGCAAGAACGCCGCAGGGAAGTCCTTTTATGTCAGCCACTTACATCCAGGTGGAATGACTATCTCGTTGCCCGAGAGCTCGGGCTTGAGTATTATGGATTCGAACATCTCCTTTCCCGTAAATTCAAGCTTTTGTGGAATAATTACAAAAAGTACGGCAGTTTTATTCAAAAACATGCTGCTTTTGAGAATGTGAAGCGATTGTACAATGATGTCAAGCTGCGGATTGAGCCGGTGACGAATCTGAGTCGTGTGTTTGCAATTACCGGCAAGTCGTTTGTGTGGATGAATTTAGACGATCGTTATACATGGGGACGTAATGTACTCGACGCTGCTGCATTGCAAATTCCGGTGATTACAACACGTTCAACCGGACATGCAGAGGATTTCTTTCCGCAGACAATGCTGGTCGATGAGTTTGATATTGATGGCGCAATTGCACTCGGTAAACGCTTAGTCAACGACGAGGAATTCTACCGGTCGGTCATCGCAATTCCACTCGAAAAATTTGAACATCTCAGTCACGAAACGATGAAAAAAACGCTTTTATCATGGATATAACTACAGCATCTGAACCACATTATCTGATCCTCTTCCGTACTTGCGATGTCGTGCATTCGCTCCATAATGCTCCGCGTCCGTTTGGGCTCGACAAGCGAACGTTGATTAAGATTTGTTTTTTGAGTCTCTATGAAGCTGTGCAGGGCTATAACTATACCATTCATATACTTGCCGATAAATTATCCGATGAATTAACCGCTTTTTTTCAGCGCTTCCCGGTGCAGATTACGCATGGAAGCTGGGGTAATGACGACTCGATTCGTGAAAGTTTTCGGGTGGCAGATACTGCAAAACCCGACGATTGGGTGTATTTTTGTGAGGATGATTATCTGCATACGCCCGATTCATTCAAAATTCTAACGGATCTGATTGTGAATCGAAAAGAGGTTTTCGGGTACAAGCCACGCCGGCTTTCGCTCGAAATATTGGTCAATACCTCCACACAACCGCTGATTATTCATCCACCTGATTATCCGGATCGCTACAAACCCCGGTATCGTCGGTTCTCGCTGCTCTTTGTGTCAAGCTATGCGCATTGGCGGCAAATTACCAACACGACATTTACCTTTTTGTGCGAGGGAAAGACCGTACAAAAGTACCGCCGGATACTGGCAAAATCTGCCAAAAATGCGAATGACGCCTACCTCAGCCGCCGCCTCTTTGGTGGCCTGCTGTTCTTCGGTAAAGCACTCTGCATCTCACCTCTGAAAGGTATCTCGACTCACCTGCACGAAGGTGTCATGACACCGCTCGTTGACTGGCAGGCGATCCATGATGAGATGCAAATGAAGTTGAAGTCAATTGAATAACTTCTTGAAAATTAAATAATAGAAACATTGTTAATGGTTCCCCGCGGTGCATTCTCCAAGCCTCAGGCTGCGGTCACCCATTGCCGTCCAAACGTACGATATTCAGTATAATTCTATCACATATTCTAGTACATTATGAACAAAAAAACAATTCTCATTACCGGTGCCAATGGTGAAATCGGGCACACATTACTTGAAGAACTTTCGAATCAGGGGCATGCCGTTGTCACTATCGACCTCAATCCGATGTCGCCGGCTCATCAGGCATTATGTGAGGAAGAAATCGTCGGAAATATTTTAGATGAAGATATCATTCGTGCGGCTGAAAAATATGATATCGATGAAATTTATCATTTGGCTGCATTGCTTTCAACGAGTGCTGAGCGTAATCCGGAACAGGGGCACAGGGTAAATGTCGAAGGAACATTGAATTTTCTGCAACTTGCCTATCGTATGGGCAAGCGAACGAAGAATTCGGTAAAATTCTTATTTCCAAGTACGATAGCTGTATTTGGTATTCCATCGCTCGCTGATAAATTAAGTATTGGCAGTGTTTCGGAGGAAGATTGCCTGATGCCGATGACAATGTATGGTGTCAACAAACTCTACAATGAGCATTTGGGTCGCTATTATTCCGAGCTCTACAAGCGGCTTTCTCCGGAATTAGAAACAGGTTTCATTGATTTCCGTGGGGTTCGTTTCCCGGGGTTAATTTCGGCATTTACCGTACCAACGGGCGGTACGAGTGATTTCGCTCCTGAAATGATTCATAAAGCAGCGCAAAATCTGCCGTATGCATGTTTTGTACGAGCAGACTCTCAGATTCCGTTTATGGCGATGCCGGACGGCGTCCGCGCATTGATGGAACTCGCCGCAGCTCCTGCAAGTAATTTAACACGAAGGATTTATAATATCGGAGCATTCGCACCGACGGCCGGAGAATTTGCTGAATTAGTGACCGCAGCATTTCCTAACGCACAGATTACTTTCGAGCCGGATGTAAAGCGTCAGGGAATTATCGATTCATGGCCATGCGATGTCGATGACAGTGCAGCCCGACATGATTGGGGATGGATGCCGGAGTATGATCTCAAGAGAACATTTGACGAGTATTTATTACCTAATATCACCAAACGGTATGCCTGAGGCAACTCACAAATATACTAATGAGTTAGCGAACGAAAAATCGCCTTATCTCTTGCAGCACGCCCATAATCCCGTTCAGTGGAGAGCATGGAATGACGCAGCATTTGAAGCAGCGCGCAGGGAAGACAAACCGATTTTTCTGTCTATTGGCTACGCGACCTGTCATTGGTGTCATGTGATGGAGCATGAGTCATTTGAGGATGAGGGAGTGGCCAATATCCTCAATGATCATTATATAGCTATAAAGCTCGACCGAGAAGAGCGCCCGGATATCGACGCAGCGTATATGGAAGTCTGCCAAGCGATGACCGGGCGCGGCGGATGGCCGCTGACAATTATCATGATGCCGGATAAAAAACCGTTTTTTTCCGGTACATACTTCCCGAAACGAAGTTCGCACGGTAGGGCAGGTCTCGTCGATATTTTAGAAAAAATTGCCGGTCTCTGGGCGCATGAACGTTCGAAAATAGTCGAGTCAAGCGCTTATATTTACAATACATTGCAGCAAAGAGCGGAAGAAGATTTCTATGCGGAATTTTCTCCCGAAATTCTCAGCTCAACCGTGGATATATTCCGGCAGAATTATGATGATGTTTTTGGCGGTTTCCGTCAGAGTCCAAAATTCCCAAGTCCTCATCAATTGTGTTTTTTGCTCAGAAGATACGCTCAAACGCATGATGAAACTATTCTCGAAATGGTGACGACCACGCTGACAAAGATGAGAATGGGCGGAATATTCGATCATGTAGGGTTTGGCTTTCATCGCTATAGCACGGATGAACGTTGGTTTTTGCCGCATTTTGAGAAAATGCTCTATGATCAGGCATGGCTGACGATTGCTTACACAGAGGCATATCAAGTTACGCGCAATCCGCTCTTCAGGCAGACCGCCGGAGAAATATTGGAATATGTCGATGAGTGTTTGACGAGTCCCGAAGGCGCGTTCTATTCTGCCGAAGATGCCGACAGTGAAGGAGTGGAGGGGAAGTTCTATGTATGGAAATACAAGGAAATTCTTGAAGTACTTGGCGCTGACGATACCTTGATTTTTAGTGAAATCTACGGTATCGATGAATCAGGAAATTTTCATGATGAGGCAACGGGTGCTCCCGTGACGGACAATATACCGCATCTGAAAATATCTCTCGCCGAATATGCGGAAAGTCATTCGTACGAACTTCAGTGGCTCGAAAATAAACTTCAGGTAATGCGGGTAACTCTTTGGAAGAAAAGATTAAAAAGAATTCGTCCGTTACTGGATGACAAGATCCTGACTGATTGGAACGGGATGATGATTGCAGCGCTTGCCAAGGCGGCGGCTGCATTTCAGGAGCCCAAATATGTGGCACGTGCTGAGAGGGCATGGCAATTTATTCAATCGAAAATGATAACGTCAAGTGGGGAGCTGTTGCATCGGTATCGGGACTCCGAGGCGTCGATTCACGGCTTTCTAGATGATTATGCAGCGCTTGCTTTCGGACTTTTTGAATTATATCAGGCGACCGGCGAGCAGGAGTATCTCATTCATTCGACTAAGCTTATGGAATTATTGCTGGAAAAATTTGAAGATGAGAAGGGTGGCTTGTATCAAACAGAGATACTCCGAGAAGCGACCCCATTTTCTCGGCAGAAGCAGGTCTATGACGGAGCGATTCCATCCGGAAATTCGATGGCGGTCGTGACGATGATGAAGCTCGGTACTCTCTTGCAGCACAAAGAGATGACGGCATCTGCACTACGGGCGTTGCATGCTTTTGGCAAGCAGATCAACTCTTACTCCGCCGGATTTACCTGGCTACTGACTGCACTTGATTTTTATGTTGGTAAGCGTTCGGAAGTCGTACTTCAAGGCGATCGGAGTACACCTGAAATGCAGGTGTTGACGGCCATGCTGCAGCAGGCATTCCTACCGAATGCAGTGCTTATGTATGATGCTACTTCTGCTCGTACTATTGAATTATCGAGAGAAGACAAGCAGGCACACAGTGGACTGACGCCTTCGGTGATGATTTGTGAGGATTATCATTGCCGGCTGCCTCTGCGTACGCCGGAAGCACTTCAGGAATATGTAGACAGTCTACGGTAGTCACGTTTTGAATTTGCGGGAGCATTCTATGAAAACAGCAATATTTCTCCTCTTTATTTCTCAGTTTTTTGGGATTTATCAGCTGTTTGCCCTTAATACATATCCTGTTACGATGTTTGACCTTGGGATGATTGCATTCTATGCTGTCGCAATGAAACGTATTTTCTGGGATGGCGAAACCTTGGTTTTTCCCAAGACATTGGCGATGGTATCAATCTTTGGAATTGCGGCTGCAAGTATTGTTTCCGCTGTAAATCCTATATTGGGAGGAGATCCGTTGCAGCAAATACAGTTTGTCAAAACATGTATGCATTTTCTCTACTTAGTGCTGCTTGTGATTTTATGTTCAGGATTGACTATTAAAAATACCGACTGGAAATTTTCCATTCAATCGTTACTTATCGCAGCAGTCGGCGTGCATCTCTTTGGCATGTATCAGCTTGTAGCTCGGGCACTTGATCTCCCGCTTGCGTGGTTCAGTATCAATAGTATAGCATTTGCCAGTCGTGGGGGATACGATTTAGCATCAGTGAATCAAGGCGAAGTGCGGCAGCTGAGTCTGAATTTCGGGAGTTTTTTCAGAGCGACGTCGATTTTTAGCGAACCTTCTTCATTGGCTGCTTTTTGTATGTTTATCCTTACTGCTTTATTGGTACCTTTCCTGAGAGATGCTCGCCATTTCATTCATAATCATCGGTTTAATGTCATTCTCACGGTTTTGACCGTCGTTTCGCTCTTCCTTACTTTTTCCCTTACTGCGGCTGCACTGTTTTTTGGACTGCTCATCTTTGCATTTGCGACCGAGCGTACGAAAAAAAGCTTGAAGCTATTGAAAATTATAGGAATAATTACCCTGGTGATTATCGCTACCAATGTGGTCGTCGAGTATGCTACCGATATCAGTGTGTCGGGTCTGTTCACACAGCGTATCGGTGGTATTGTCAGTAAATACACCGGCGGACGCATGGAGACCACGAACGGGGAGTCGTTTTTTGGTCGCTTGAGTACGATTGAATACGCTCTGCAGGTATGGTATAGCTATCCGCTGACAGGTATTGGAATGGGATGTTATTATTCGTTCAATAAGAGTGAGTCGCATGGATTTTCGGACTCCGGGATTTTTTCATGTCTTGCCGAGACCGGTTTTATTGGTTTTGTGATGTTTTGCGGAGTCCTCTTTAGTACATTCTATCTCTTTAAAAAATACATCCTTAGCGACGATTACCAAAAGCTCACGCAAGATACCAAACAGTTAGCCCATTTTTCACTCTATAATGCAATTCTCATGATGATTGCATCCGTCACCTCCAATACTTTTGTTTCTTCTTATTTCTGGCTCGAAATTGCACTCTTCTACGCCGTCCTCTCGACAGCTCACCGCGAAATCGGTTATCCGGTTCTGCGGGTAAGAGTGATGAATATTCCTCTCAAAACATACTTCATGAACATACAACCTGTTCAAAAATAATTATTTACGAACACATTTATTCATTATGACAGACACGCACATCATCGACGGAAAATCCATTGCGCAGGCACTCCGCAATGATATTAAAAGTAAATCAGAACTCCTTTTGTCCCAACGCAGTATAAAGCCCGGACTCGCCGTCCTGCTCGTTGGAGAAAATCCCGCCTCGCAGGTATATGTCCGCTCCAAAGAGCTTGCCTGTCTTGAAGCAGGATTCCACTCGGTCGTGCATCGTGTGCCGAGCACGACGACTGAAGCAGAAGTAATGGACGTCATCCGAGAGTGGAATAACGATCCTGCAATTCACGGCATTCTTGTGCAACTGCCTATGCCGAAACATATTAGCGAACAGCGTGTGCTTTTCTCTATCTCTCCCTATAAGGATGTCGATGGCCTGCATCCGGAAAATGTCGGCAGATTATGCCTTGGTCTCCCGGGGTTTGTGCCATGTACGCCCGCCGGAATTATGGAATTATTCAAAATTTCCAACATTTCCCTCGCCGGAAAACACGTTGTGGTCGTCGGTCGCAGCAATCTCGTCGGAAAGCCGATAACGAATCTCCTCTATCAAAAAACGCCCTACGCAAATGCCGTGGTTACAATATGCCACACCGGCGCTGATGATATCCGCAAATTTACCACACAAGCCGATGTGCTCATCGCCGCAATCGGCGTTCCCAATCGTATCACCGCCGATGATGTAAAAGAGGGAGTAATTGTCATCGATGTGGGAATTAATAAAATCAGCGATCCCACGACCAAGTCCGGTTCACGGCTCGTCGGTGACGTCGATTATGCATCCGTTTTCCCCAAATCACAGGCAATAACTCCCGTTCCCAACGGCGTCGGACCAATGACCATTGCTATGCTGCTCGATAATACATACCGTTCGGCAGCGGGTGAGATTTTTGGATAATTGATGACTGGGTGTACTTTCTCAAAACGGCATTCGGCAGGTTTCCTATTTCTATCCATACTTCTACTGCAATACTATGACTATCATCCGGTTACAACCATATAACGCTCCTGCGCTTTCTATCACGCTCCTGCTGTTTCTCGCTTCGGCTTGTTCTCTTACTGCGCAGAATACACCGCTCCGACAGCCGCTTCAGCAGATTATTTCTACCTGTATTGTACCTTTTCCGGCAACGCTCGATGAGGTACGTAGTGGATTTACGAAGCCCAAAGACAGCATCCCGTCGCGGTACGCTCATCTCGATATGGCCGAATCGGCATATCAGGTATTCCATACCAAACTCATGACGAGCGCTCCCGCCAAGAGTCAGCCACTGCCCGAATCGACAACGCCCAAGGCAGTCGATTCCCAGAAAAAAGTTGTAACTATTGAAGATATAATGAGTAATCCCGAGAACCGACAGAAAATCAGTGCAATGACCGGAGAGGAACGTATGGCTTATTTCAAAACGCTGAATGTGGGATTCGCTGAAAAAAACGCCACGCCTGCCGTTACTTCGAGCAATCAAGCCCCAACAGCAGAAGAGAAATCAGCCATTGCTCATCTAGTGGAAGTAAACGCATGTCTGAAATCAGCGATTGATTGCAGCACCGCGAAAGAACTGCCGGTGATGGTGCGTGAGTTAGATACGACGCTCGCGGCTATCACCCGAAAAAATAACGACTTGGAAAAAGAATATGGAGAAAATCTCAGGAAAGCATTCAAGGAGTCGAAGGATAATTCTACGGTTTTTGAAAAAAAAGCGATGGATATACTCCATGATGCAGTCGATAAGTCCATAAAGATTTACGAACCTCAGCTCGCCGGAATTTCCAAAAAAGTACAGGCATCAAAGGACAAACTCCTCGCTGTCGTTGCCGACGCTCAACCGGATATTACCCTGCTGAATTACGGCGCTGCCTCCACCGCCGTTGCTGCGGAAATTGCTGCACTTCAAGGATATACGCTCGACTGGTGCGGTAAAATTCTCGAAATAGAGTCGAAACTACTGAAAAAATGTGCGGAAATGATTACCCTCGAGTCGCGTGCGAAGACAAATAAACAACTCTTGTATCATTATGTAAAATAATAGTGTTGGCGTTGGAAATGCAGTGAAAAACTACCGTAATATCACAAAATCCACGCGCCGATTACGCAGAACGAATTTCATAAAGGTAACGATATGGAACATAATAAATACACATCCGAGCAGATGGAACTCATCCTCAAAAACGCCATCAAGAAGCAGGGCGCGAAGGGGAATATCTCGCATGAGGATTTGGTGGCGACAGCCCGGGAATTAGGGATTGACGAGAATGATTTGCAGAGCGCAATTGAAGACTATTTAGAAGGAATATCGCCTCTGGAAGAGGCAAAGCTTGAGTGGCGAAAACAGAAAAGGCGGAAATTCTACGAGCATTTGCAAACGTATCTTATTATAAATGGAATGTTTGCAGGGATATGTTACTATTCCGGCGCTGACTGGTACATTTGGTCTGTCATGGGCTGGGGAGTAGGATTAGCTTTCGATGCATTCGCTTCACTTTTTCCAAGCGATTCAGATGTCGAAAAAGGAGCCAAGAAAATTCTCAAAAAACGTACACTTACCTCAGCATTCGATACCATCAAGTCTGTTGGCAAGGTCAAAGTCAAGGCAGGCGGGAAAGATTTCAATATTGACATTTCTTCCGGTAAAATCATCATCGAGCACGGTGACAAACGTATAGAATTCGGCGGGAAGTAACGAAATACCAGGTTCTTTGACAATTTTTGTGGAGCCGTACTATTGAGAACCATTGTTGTGGTCGTTGTCATGCAGTAGGCATAGTTAAAAACTTTAAAAAAGCAAGTAATGACACAGCAAGTACTTGCAAAAGAGGGCTCCCGATACCTGTAGTCGGAAGAATTCCTCCCACAGGGTTACACGGGGTATGCTCACAGAGTCACACACAGCAGTATTCCGCTGTGAACTCTGTGAAAAACTCTGTGAAACCCTGTGGGAAACTCTTTCTCATGCGCGAATGCAAGTCATTATATAAAACAGGTTGTAAAACTTTCAATATAAGAATGTTATTTCATTGAAATAATATACTTATAGCGAATGTAGGTTAGAAAATTTACTCCGTCTGAATTCCCAGATCATTGCCATCACTACTCCAGCCCACACGACTGATTCCACCACAAACAGTTCAGCTTCCGGTACGACGGCGTACATAGCATACGAAAGCATCATCGCCTGTGCGCCATACGCCAGCCATCGCCAGCCAACAACGGAATTCAACAACAGTAACGGTACACAATACCACGGATGCACTTTCGGTGAAATAAGCGTCGCGGCGGCAAAAATTCCCAGTAACTGCGCGCTAAATCCTTGGAAAGATTGTGGCTTGAATGTGAGACCAATCAACATGATTGCTCCGAAACGTAACACCGATATCACCGAGGGTGCGACAATCCACCAGTTCGGCACCTGCAACAGCTCAAGTATTCCCCGAATAAGTTGCAGAAGCGGACTATTGAATTGTGTTTGATTGTAGAATTGTAGAATTCCAACGAAATTATGAATTGCCCTCGCGTCATAAAAAAACACCAAAGCCAACATAACTGCTGTAATACCAAGTGATACCATTAAAAGTGATTTTTGGCGAAGTGATATTTTCAGTCTCGCAAACGGTACAATCAGCACAGCCGGGATTAGCTTCATCATCGTCATCGACGCGATCAACGCACCGGTGAGCCATTCCCACTTTATGGTACGATTATTCCAGAAACGTGCAAGTATATAAATCATTCCACCCAACGGTGCTATGACGAGTCCGTCATTGTGCGCCTGTCCCATGATTTCTACAACCGGAAGCGGTAGAAGGAGATAGAGAGTCGGAGAGAAATACTTGACATGTTTTCGCGCCTTGAGCAGCAGTCCAAAACCCAGCGCCTCGGCACAAAATAGCACCACTTTCCACCCAAAGAACGCGCTTTGCCAGGAATTGGAAAAAAGTCCACCAAGCCATGACCCAAGCGCAATACAAATCTCCGCAAGTGGCGGATAAATAGCAGGATGCGTCTTGTAAGCAAGTAAATCGTAGAGTGGATTGCGTAAATATGCCACTTCGGGTGCATTCGCAGGATAGACATAACAGTTCCACCCGTTGAGTGTGAGCGTGCCATGCCATAAATACCCAAACACATCATCCGAAAGCCAGGGAAACATCGGGAAAATACAGAGGCGGGACAGCAGAAAGACAGCCCAAAGAAAGAACGGGCGTTCGGTAAGTACCTTGCCGGTATGAATAATAGCAACGAACCCAAGAATAGTATGCGCTGAGAACAGAGCGAGGAAAAGCTGTGTGTTGGCGGCATCACGAAGAGGGGGAATGAGCGCATATCCACCAAACATCACGCAAAACGCCGCAAGGATGATGAGATGAGAAGATTTGACCTGAAGCGGAGATGGTATCAAAGAATATACGCAACCGGTTAGTGATTAATTACTTACTTACACGACCACGAACAGGTCCATTCTCTAAATTCAGGACGCCCCGAGGGCATACCGACGAGCAAACTCCACAGCCGACACAAGATGCCCGCACGATGTTTTCGCCGCGTTGCGCATACGCGCGCACGTCGATTCCCATTTCACAATAGGTCGAACAATTCCCGCAGGAAATACACTGACTGCCATTGGTCGTTATCCGAAAGCGGGAGAAGTACTTTTGAAAAATTCCCAAAATCGCCGCCTGTGGACAGCCGAATCTGCACCATACTCTCGACCCCATAATCGGGTAAAAACCTACGCCGATGACACCCGAAAATGCCGCGCCGATCAAAAAACCGTACCACCTTGAAAAATACATCGACATATTGCCGAGAAGCGCGCCTCCGTACATCGAATTTGCCCATAAGAGTCCGGTCGTGACGGTCACAAACACAAGCACCGAATGCACCATCCAACGTTCTATCTTCCATGCTTTGAGAGATTTATCGGAATTCTGACGATAGGGGTCGCCCATCGTTTCAGCGAGTCCGCCGCATCCGCAAACGAAGGAACAGTACCAACGCTTCCCGAAGAAATACGTGAGCACCGGTACGCCGATGACCGACATGATACTTCCCCAAAAGACCATGAATTGCGCAAGTCCGCCCGGCTGTGAGAGCAGCCATTGTATATCATTAGGAAATAATACACTTGTCTTCAAAGGCCAGAAGTAGGTAAAGTAATATTCGGGCTGATGTAATGCTTCGAGAAGATGAGGGATAAGATAGGCAAACACGAGTTGAAAAAACATCACCGAGAGCGTACGAACGAGCTGATAACGACTGTGGCGATACTTGAAAATCATCTTTAAGCCCATGACAAGTATAGCAAGTGTGTACAATGTTCCGTAAAAGAACCATTGTGTAGCTGCCTTGCCGGTCATTGCATAGGACAGAACATCAGTTGAAGATATAAGTCCTTTGAGATATTCAGGATACCAATATAATAAAATGTAGAATCCGGTAAGAAAAACAGCCGTCACCCAGGCGAGCATGCCACGATTTGAAGCAGAGCGGAACATGACACCATTATTTTTTATACCCGGAAAGCCGTCAGTACGACTTGGTAGAATAAAGAGAATGCCGCCGAGCGTTGCAAGTCCTATACTGCCAATGCAATAGAGAAGCGGTATATTTTCAAAAGCACCGGTAGCACCCGCAAAAAACACCAGCATGCCAAGGGCAAAGACCGCAAGACCGATTTTTTTGAGAATCGACTCTTTGGGAGGCGATTGCTGAGGCAAGTCTAACTGTATCAAGTTCATACGGTTATACAGAAGCTGAGTAGTAGTTATGTAATCAAAATTAAGTTGTTACTGTTGTGCTTATTCGTTTAGGATTCAGACCGACGGCCGTAGATTCCCTAAAAATTTCTTGTAGCCAAAAAACGCACGCTGCTTGCGCAAATGAATCTGCTTCCCGGTTTGCTTGGTGTATAATGCCACTACCTCAGGTTCGAATCGTTCGAAAAACTCCGGATCAAAATTTGCTTGACCTAGATGTTCAAGGACATACTCAATCGTACGTTTTTCGGCGATCCACTCTTCGCAAATCGAATGTCTGTACCGAATGCCCAGTACATTAAACCCTATAACCTGTTCGGATGTATAGACAATACGAATACAACGCCTGCGGTCCGGATGCTCATAATAGAGCGATTTTTCACCCGGCACGTCGGCATTGACCAGCCCATAGGTCTGATACTCTATGTCAAAGAATTTAGCAGAGTTAAAGAGTATGCCACGTTCGTACGCGGTGCGCTCGCCGCAAATTGTGCGGGCGACCGTTTCACCGTGCATTTCGCCGGTGTACCAGAGTTGTTCGACCTTGCCTTTGCTGCCATCTATAGATATTTCCGCACAGTCGCCGATGGCATAGACATTGGGAAGGGAAGTTTCGAGGTATTCATTGACGAGTATTCCTCGATTGGTAGGAATGCCGGCAATTGTTGCGAGATCAATATTGGGTCGCACTCCTGTAGTTAGCGCGACGAATTCAGCCGGTACTTCATCGCCTTTATTGGTTAGTACGCTGCGCGCTCGTGCATTGGCATCAGGAAGTATTTCCCTAAGCTCTGTCTCAAGACGTAAGTCTATACCCTGATGACGGATATGGCGGTTAATCATCAGTGATTCTTCGGCCGGGAGCACGGAATTCCAGTAGCTTGTTTCGCGTACAAGCATCGTGACGGGAATATGTCGTGAATGAAGCATTTCAGCGACTTCGATACCGATGAGTCCGCCGCCAACGACTACACCACGAGAGATGCCACGTGTGTTATTTTCCATTAAATCAAGGTCTTGCTTGGAGTATAAACCTTGTACACCACCCAAATCCTGACCTTTCCAACCGAATTTTTGGGGGAGTGAACCTGTCGCAAGGATGAGGGAATCGTATTGCACGACATTGCCGGAGTGTACTTTCACTAATTTGCGTGTAGTGTCGATGGAGACTGCGTAGTCATGAAGGAGGTCAATCCGGTTTTTCGTCCAGAATTGATCGTCGTAGGGCTTGGTGTGTTCGAATTTCATGTGCCCCATATAGACATACATCAGAGCTGGGCGCGAGTAGAAATGCGTCGTCTCGCCGGAGATAACGGTGATGCGGTGATTGCTTTTCTTCCGGAGCATTCGCGCTGCCGTTATTCCGGCTATTCCATTACCAATGATAACAATGTGACTCATATTGCGGAATGTCCGTTATAAAGAATTGCTAAATATGCTGGTTATTTGCAAAATGGCTGCACGGTTACCGGCTTGGGAGCCGTATCTGTCCCATTGAGATTCCAGTCATATTCCATGAATTCGATCGTAATATCTGCTTTGTGTTTTTTGATAAACTCGGCGTCTTCCGGCTTGGCATAAAGAGCAATTATATCAATGAGTTTCTTGCCGCCCATTTCAAAATCTCGCCTGTACCAATTGAAAATCTGTGATATACGTAATTTTTTGTTCTCCCTGTCCAATTGCGCACCTTTTGGTGAGCGCACAAAATCACGACCGTTTTGCTCCAACTGCTGCCGAACAGTAGCCCCGCAATACGCTTTTGCCGGAAGATTGGGGCAGTCATTGGCAGCACAGACGAGACCAAAATGCACTAAGTATGTATTAAACAATGGTTGTATCATGTCTTGTTCTATTTTATTCAGGGTTAGAGTCAACCCCGCTACTTCGAATTTATCGAAGTCGAAAAAACCGACCTTGTTTTTTGGAGATTTCAATTCCCCATAGTTCTTCACACTATGAATCACGAACGCATTATAGGCGTTGAGCCAGAATGCGAGCTGATCATTTTTGGACATTTCTTCAGGATGAATGGTGTATAAGCTGTAAATAAACTCCTCAAACATCATTTTCCGAAAGCCATTATAATAGACTTTACCATTGACGACATTTTTTTGAAGCAGCGAGTCGTAGGCGACATAATTGACAATCTGTGCCTTCATACTACATACGGACAACAACATAACTGCAAGTGATGCAACGATATAGGTCATAATTTTACGGTTCATCTTGTATAGAGCTTTCTTAAAAAGTGGGTAATGGAATGTTCTGCTTCTCACACTCTACCGGTATTCTCACACATTCATCGGGTAGATACTTCTCCTACTTTCACTACCGATAAATGGTTCCCTTTTGTATCAATTACTCGCGTAATTTCGCGCCGGTAGCTTTTTCGACGGCACTGATAATTGCTGAGACTGCCTGCTGAATTTCCTGCTCGACCAGGGTACGCTCAGCAGATTGAAATGTCATCGTAAACGCAAGTGACTTCTTGCCCTCACCGAGTGATTTCCCCTCAAATACATCAAAAACCGACGAATTGACGAGTAATTCACCGCCTGTCTGAGTGATGACTTTCCCGATTTGTTCGGAAGTGACACCTGCATCAACGACAAACGCAACATCGCGCTTGACGGCAGGGAAGTGTCCCACCTGTTTATATGCGCGTGCTGCGGGCTTTACAGCATACAGCGCCGACAGATTAATTTCTGCTGCATAAACCGGTGTGTCGATTCCGAAACCGGAGCGGTATGGGAGAGAAACTTCGCCGAATATACCGAGGGTGCCGTTTTTCGCAACAATTTCGAGGGAATTAGCAGTAAAGACCTTGCTTTCAGTTTTTGGTGCACGGAATTTGATGGACATAAGCTGTAATTCAGTACAGAGATCTTCGATAATTCCTTTGATATCATAGAAATCGACCGTTCGTTGCTTTGCACTCCACTGTTCGGCAGTAGCATTACCAGAGATGGCAATGCACAGGTGCTCACGCTCTTCAATACCGGGAATAAATGTCTTCGCCCAGCTTGCATGATGAAAGGTCTTTCCGATGTCAAACATCTTGAGCATCGCCTGTCCATTCCGCATGTTTCGTTCGAGCGTCTTCATCATTGCCGGTAGCATACTCGGACGCATCACCGAGAATTCCTCACCGAGTGGATTGGCGAGTTCGATAGGATTCTCCGTAAATACCGCAGCACTGGCTTTATCCAAGAACGAATACGTTAAAATTTCATTAAATCCATGTTGAGTAAAGTAATTACGAATCGTATCACGTGCGCTTGGTTTCAGAAATTCCGGTGCAATTGCTACGCCCGACGGGAATTTTGAAGATAAATCAGGTGCGATATTATCATAATTAACCATGCGGGCGACTTCTTCGATGAGGTCAATTTCCTCGGAAATATCGACACGGTAACTTGGTACAAGGACAGAAACAGCATACTCGGTTGAGTCGGTAATTTTGCATCCGATACGCTCAAGCAGGGAAGCCATCGTGCTGTTTTCGATGAGAATACCAATAATAGACCGAGCACGGTCGAAGCGCATTGAACATCTCTTTGGAGCTAGTGGATTGGGGTACACATCTGTCATTCCTTCGTCAATGGTGCCGCCGGTCAGCTCGGCAATGAGCGTCGCCGCGCGGTCAAGAGCGTAGAGCAGATTATCAATATCGACGCCACGTTCGAATCTGTAGGACGCATCACTTGAAATCCCTAACTTCTTACCCGTACGGCGGATAGATGAAGGATTGAAATATGCCGATTCGATAAAGACCGTAGTCGTTTGGTCGGTAATTTCACTGTTTTCACCACCCATCACACCTCCTATAGCTACCGGACGCACTGCATCGCAGATCATGAGCATTTCACCGTCAAGCGTGCGTTCTTTGCTGTCGAGTGTGGTAAATTTCTCACCGTCAGTTGCAGATTTCACAATAATATGGCTGTCGGTAATGGTATCGCAATCAAAGGCATGGAGCGGTTGTCCGCATTCCATGAGAACGAGATTGGTCACATCCACGACGGCATTACGAGGGCGCAGTCCGAGCGATGTCAGACGATTCTTGAGCCAGTCGGGGGACTCCTGCACGCGCACATTCCGCACGATGCGGGCGGCGTAGCGTGGGCACTTTTCAGGGTCTTCGATGGTGATTTTGACAGATGTAAGAGGTTCTTTTCGCGGTAGTTGCGTTTGTGGGATGCTGATTGAGGTAGTATCAAGCGCGGCAATTTCGCGGGCGATACCGAGGTGTGAGAGGCAGTCGGCGCGATTGGGCGTGATACCGATTTCATAGATAATGTCATTGACGCCCAGATAATCGGCAAGTGGCATGCCGAGCGGAGTTCCTTCGGGCAGCACCCATATTCCGCCGTCATCTTCACCTACGCCGAGTTCGGCACGGCTGCAGATCATACCATTCGACTCGACGCCACGGATTTTCCTGAGTGCAATTTCGAATCCTGCCGAGGGCACAATTGCGCCTTGGGTTGCAACGACGACGGTTTGTCCGGCAGCTACATTCGGTGCGCCGCAGACAATTGTTTGCTCGCCTTCACCGAGCGTGACGGTGCAGACGGAGAGTTTATCGGCGTTGGGATGTTTTTCGCGGGTAAGCACTTTACCAATAAAGAATCC
>JBPOHH010000617.1:0-1763 GCA_052035765.1 Bacteroidota bacterium | reverse complement strand
TTCTTACAAAGGGCTTAGAGTGTGTACGCCCGTCAAGATTCGAACTTGAGGCCCACAGCTTAGAAGGCTGTTGCTCTATCCAGCTGAGCTACGGGCGCATCTTTTGGAGGCGCAAAAATACGAAATCAATTCCTTTGAGGCAAATACTATATCTGAATTCATGTATTTTTGTCGAACACTAAAAAAGCCCGACTCACAATGAGTCGGGCTTTTTAGGTTGGATTCAACAACGAATCGCAGGATTAGTTCGCATGAACGACTGTCAACGTCTTGCTCACGCTTTGTCCGTTGATTCTCAGATAGACAGTATAGACACCGGTCGGGAGACTTTCGGTATTGAAGGTAACGCTGTTGACACCTTCATTTACAAAATTATTCACCGGAGTAGCTACTTTTGCTCCTAAGATGTTATAGAGCTCAATCACAGCATTTCCTGCCTTAGGAGTTGAGTAGGCAATAGTTGTATTACCGGAAGCTGGATTTGGATAGTTTTGACCGAGTGTCAGCGATGACGCTGATTGTAAGTCTTCCATCACACTCACAGGACCAAGCACTGCCCATCCTGAATTATATACTTCTTTGGTAATTGAATTTTGCGCCCATACAATGACTTCGAGGTTATCCATATCCTCAACCGAATTTTCAGTGGTAACCTTGATGCGATTAGCTGCCTGACCGTCGACCGGCAAACGGTATTTACCGGGGAAGGTATATTCAAATGTCTTGGTCACTTTCTCACCTTTGAGCATTGGGTCGAGTGCTGTACCATTCTCATCAGGCAACATTTTCTTCACCACATCTTCGAATTCCGTTTCACCGTTTGATTTCACATTTTTGACCGTGTTTTTCTCAAGAATAGCCACGTATAATCTCATTCCCTTGTCAGTATAGTCGGCCTGTGGGTCTATAGTAGCTGTTACCTGTACGGTGTTATTTGTAACGGTATAATTTGCCTGCCAGTTTAATAAACATACCTGACTTGTAGCATCATCCAATGTTTCCTTCGTAAAGCTCGACGCATTTCCGTCCCATCCGCCATCGACTTCCATGCGCGGAATACTGTTGATTCCATAGAAACCGCGACGGTTGATAGTTTCATTTGTCGCATACGGGTCACCGGTACCAGGGAAGTCCTGTTGGAATTTCAACACAGTATAATTACTTCTGTCAATTGGAGTAATAACCGTATTTAATCTCTCATTACCCGGCTTGCACGGACCGCAGGTCGAGGACGTAAATACCTCAAGCAGCGGAAGGCGTTTGACCGTAATGTCAGCCAATTGTAATTTCAACGGAATTTCAACTTTAGCATTTTTCGGATCATCGGATGTAAGCGTAACGACAGATGTATACTTGCCGGCAGCCATACCTGTGGAGTTGGCAAAGAGGGTCACTTCATACATTTGTCCGGGATCAATCGCAAGCTCGCCCGCATCGGTTGTCAACCATTTGTCTGCCGAAGGAGTGGTAATCTGCACCGTGAGTGGGAGTGTTCCAAAGTTAGAAATTGAGATCGTTTTCTGACCCGATGTACCGGTCTTTAATTTATAATCTAAATCATTCGGTGTGGAATACATGATCGCTGTTGGCGCACCTTCGACAAACTTATAGGTGTCCGGATTGTCCTCACCATGAATGTAGTACAGCGCAGTGCCATCGCCCACCATATTTCTTGTATAGTCAGATGCTACCGGCATTTGGAACGACGCAGCCCATTTGTCTTTTACTGCATCATATTTATAGACTGATGCTTTGGTTCCTTC
>JBPOHH010000454.1:0-20530 GCA_052035765.1 Bacteroidota bacterium | reverse complement strand
CTTGCAAGTGCTGCCTGCACCGCAGAAGGAGATTTGGCGACAATAGACTGCACGTATTTTTCGGTAAATTCCATCAGATCAGCCGGAGCGTGAACTGAATTGACGAGGCCGATGCTCGCTGCATCCTGCGCGCCAATGATCATTCCTGAAAGGGTTAGCTCTGCCGACTTAGCGCGGCCCACGAGATGAGTCAGGCGCTGAGTACCGCCATAACCCGGTAATATTCCAAGGTTTACTTCCGGCTGACCAAATTTTGCATTTTCTGACGCGAAGCGGATGTGGCACGCCATAGCGAGTTCGCAGCCGCCACCCAATGCAAATCCATTCACAGCAGCGATGACCGGCTTGCCGCAATGCTCGATATGGAGAAAGACATCCTGTCCGGTCGTTGAGAAGTGCGCGCCCGTCGTCGCATCACATGCATGTAATTCACCGATATCAGCACCGGCTGCGAATGCTTTTGCCCCGCTTCCGGTTACGATGATGGCACGAATATCGGCGTCATTTTTGAGAATTTCAAAGGCAGCGTCGAGGTCGTTGAACATTTGAGCGTTGAGTGCATTGAGTTTATCGGGACGATTCAGGGTTACGACGGCATAGCCGGATTTTTTTTCAATGAGGAGCGTTTGGAAGGTCATGAACTAAAACTTTCGGATTGAGAGAAATTTATCGTGATTTTCGGGCGCAAATTACTAAATTTGGCGGAAATGAAACGCGGCTACCCTCCGGGCAGTCCTGATACCAAGGATTTATTGAAGTTCATGAATAGTACAGTTGAGAAGGAAGTATATCAAAAACAACGTCGCCGTCAGGCAGAGTATTGCGGTCTCGTAGCGTTTCAGACGGTCATCGTTTGGGCGGTGCATGAGTATTTGCGGTATGATACTTCGGCTATTGTTGGGTTCGGGGCTTTTATGCTTGCATGGATTCTGGCACGGTTCCGTGAGCAGCGCAGAACACTCAATGTAGTCAGTAGATCACGGATACTCACCGATGCATTAGAATCATTGCTGCTGATGTTTTTACTGGCAATCGGAGCAATATTGTCGCTCAAAGCCGGCGTCGATTTATTGGTTCTTCAGGCACATTTCAGTGTGTTTTTTGCAATGTATTTTCTAGGTACATGGCTAGGTGAAGTGCATTGGCGCAAGCAGAATCTGAATTTGTTATCCCTGACAGGGATTCTCAACTACAAGCTTAATCTCAATAAATCGGTGATATTTCCCTATAATACATCTTTTTTACGGTCGCTCTTTCGAAAATAACACTTCATGAAGTCTCTACTCATTCGCTCGATCATACTTGTTCTGTTCCTATTCCTTTCGAGTGAATGTATGCTCTTCGGTGCACCAAAATCCAAACAGAGCAAAGTCACGAAAAAAAAACCTACGGCATTCACTCCTCGAAAAGCTGCACCCAAAAATACCCCATCATCACGTCGTGCAGCGGCAGTTAAAAAATCTACGACAGGTACCACCGGAAGTCGAGTGAAGAATAAAGCTGCGCAATCACGAAAAAAAGCTCCTACGGTGAAAGCCGTTAAGAACACCGGAATTCAGGAAGTGTTTGTCGATACCCTGTATGCTCAAGGGCTACGCTATCGTCATTTTATCTATGGACGTCAGAAGCATTCGGTGCATGTCGCTGAAATATCAACGACCGAGCCTTCACTTAAGGTTGGGCTCATCAAGGGATTAGCTCGTATCGACGGATTGGAGCGACTCGGAGATATGAGTATTCGGCATGATACTACCTCCCGGGATACTCTCTTAGCCGGAATCAATGCTAACTTCTGGAGGGCATATCGTAATACCCCGATCGGTCCAATGGTATCGGGTGGAGAAGTTGTCCATCTCCATTCCTACAAGCAATGGTCAAGTGCATTTTTTGATGCTAAAAACCGTATGACCATCGATCAGTTTACACTTCGGGGCAGAGTACGATTCAATAATCAATTCCTCACTATTGATTATGTAAATGAACGTGTCGATTCTGCCGGACTCGTCGTCTACAACACTTTCGGCGGCACTTCCATTCCCTTTGTTTCTCCGATTGACCTCGAAAAAGCTGCCCTCGACTATATTCAGAATCATAGCATGATTACAGAGGATTTGACGGAAAGTGGGCTCAATATGCAGACACTCCGGAATGAACTTGCCAATGCTAAACGTGAAACAAGTATAGAATTTCCAATGAAAAAAGTATCGTTGCGCTACCTGCGGACGCCGGTGATTAACCGTGAAATCCCCTGCCTTGTCCGAAGCATCGACACCGGAGAAGTACAAATGCCGTTACGCGGTTGTATACTTTCTTTTGGTACAGCGTTCAATCCAACGGTAATCCCGAAAAAAGGCGATACGGTCTTCATAGCTTTTTCGACAAATGTCGGCGACAGCATTCCCTATATCACAGCCGTCAGCGGTACACCGAGATTAGTACGCCAAGGTACTGCAAAACACGAAGCAATGATTGAGGGTTCACATGCAAGACGATTCCTTAATAATAACTTAGCTCGAACAGCCATTGGTACCGACCGTCTCCGTACGAAGAATTATTTTGTGATGATCGAAGCAAATAATGAAAAAGGAAAAGGGGCTACCCTTGCTCAGACAGCGTCGATAATGAAAGCAGTAGGTGCTTGGAATGCTATTAACTTAGATGGTGGCGGCTCATCGATGATGATTGTCTGCGGTGTAAATGCATGTACCAATTCTACCGTCCCGAGCGGACGGAAAATATCAGCCGCTCTCGGTATATTTAAACGTCATCGTCTACCAAAATCCGGCGGAAAAGAACGCTGATGAAACCTATGGCAATCTACCTGTGTTCTTAACGTCAAACCGCCCAAAATTATTAACTAGGAATCTTTACTATGCTATTATCTACACGTGGAGCTCTTATGAAACCAATTATCTATGGTATTCTCCTCCTCGCCTTTATAACCGCTACTCCCTCCCTTACCGCGCAATTTGGACAAAATAAAGTACAATACCAGGAATTCAAACATTGGAAATTTATCCGTTCGAAGCATTTTGATGTGTATTTCTATGAAGGCGGCGAGTATCTTGCACGCTATACCGCTATCCATGCCGAACGTTCGTTGATATCCATTGAAAAGCGTCTCAATTATACCATAAACAAGAGAATTCCAATTATGGTTTATCAATCCCATAATGAATTCCAACAGACCAATGTGATTAGTTCGACATTGCCTGAAGGTGTCGGTGGCGTGACTGAACTTTTCAAGAATCGGGTTACGCTGCCGTTTGAAGGTAAATATGAACAATTCAGGCACGTTATCCATCACGAGCTGGTACATGCTGTGCTCAATGATATGTTTTACGGTGGTACTATTCAGACAGCAATCACCAACAATGTCAAAGTAGAATTACCTCTCTGGATGAACGAAGGGCTTGCTGAATATGAAGGTATCGGCGGATATGATACGCCTACTGATATGTTCATGCGTGATATCGCTCTGAGCGAGTACCTCAAAGGTTTTCAGAATCTCAGTGGTTATTACGCGTATAGAGGGGGGCAAGCATTTTACTGGTATGTAGCGGAAAAGTACGGCGAGCAGAAAATCGGAGAATTAATAAATAGAATCCGCGCATTGGGAAGTCTGGAAATGGCGTTTCGGAGTGCGTTCAACATGAGTCTTGAAGAATTTTCCGATCAGTGGGTACGAGAACTCAAGAAGAAATACCTACCGGACATTGTGCGCTATGAAGCGGTTGATGAATTTGCCACACGACTTACCAATCATGTCAAAGACGAGAATTACTATAACTCTTCTCCTGCCATTTCTCCCGATGGGGATCGCATGGCTTTCATATCAGACAGAGATGGCGTATTTGGCGTCTATGTTAAAGATTTGCGAGGAAAAGATAAACCCGAAAAACAACCTGCCGAAAAAGTTATCTCAAGCGAACGCGCTTTGGATTTTGAAGAACTTAATTTGTTGACTCCGGGCATATCCTGGGACCCCAAAGGCAAAAAACTCGCCGTTTCTGCCAAATCCGGCGGTGAAGATGCTTTGTATATTGTTGATGTCGAGTCGGGCAATTACACCAAAAAACTTTTTGGTCTCAAAACACTTACATCTGCCATCTGGTCTCCCGACGGTGCGACGATTGCCTTCGTTGCGAGTGTGAAACAGCAATCGGATATTTACCTCTATTATGTGGCTACCGGAAAGACCGAGAAACTGACCAATGATATCTTTTCGGATCAGAATCCTGTGTGGTCACCGGATAGTAAGACATTGTATTTCATATCGGATAGAGCAGATTATATTGATGGAAGTCACACTGCCGGCAATTTCAAGATGTGGGACTTTGATCATAATCGTCATGAAATTTATTCTCTCGATATAGCCAGCCGGACGATGAACAGAGTAACGCATGACAGTGCCGAAAAGACGTCGTTGGCTATTTCCCCTGATGGTAAAAAAATGCTGTTTGTCTCTGATAAAAATGGTATCGGTAATCTCTATGAATTGACTTTTGAAACAGGCGTTATCAAAGCAAAGACAAACTCCATCAGTGGAATTACACAACTGTCATTGTCGCGTGACGGTTCGAAGCTTTTGTTCACCTCACAAATCAAAGGTGGGTATGATATATTCGAACTCCGTTTTCCTTTTGAGCGCAAAGCTTATGATTCTCTTGGGCTTACCCGATTCCGGCAGCAACAGAACGAATATCTGAACTCATTAGCAGCGGCTCCGTCTGCTTCTCAGCCATCAAATTCTTCGTTCGATTCATCTGCCAAACAACCCATGCTGGGATATGGTAAATTTGACCTCGATTTTACGCGCCAACAGGTCGTACAGCCGAATCCGGATGTCGTCAAGCCGGCAGCACAGATCAACCCGGGAGTACTTGCCGCCGATTCTGAACTGTCGGATTCGACTCTCACTCCTGCACAGGATTATAAAATCAGTTTCTCTCCTGACATTATCCTGAGCACGGTCGGATACAGTTCATTCTTCGGCGCGCAGGGTGTGACACAGATGCTCTTCAGCGATATGCTCGGTAATCATCAGATTTATGCAACAATGAATCTGCGCTATGACTTAAAGAACAGTGATTTTTATGTGGCTTATAATTATCTACCGGAAGTGGTCGATTATCAGGTGGCTGTCTTTAATAGTATCGGTTACTTAGGCAGCACATATCGCTTCAGAGACTTTGGTTTGCAGGTAGGGGCATCCTATGCATTTAACCGCTACAAGCGACTCGACTGGAATGTGACGTATCATAATTCAGCGCGCGATAACATGCTTACAGCCGCCGATCCTACGATTACCCGTAATTTATTTGTACCTGAAGTCCGTTTTGTCCATGACAATACACAATGGGGATGGTTCGCTCCAAATACCGGAACACGGTATTTTCTCGGACTGCAAGCCGTACCGAAGCTTTCAGAAAGCAGTATTGGATTCGTCACGCTCAATGCGGATATCCGCAAGTACTTCAATTTTTTCGACGGCTATGTTACTTTTGCCTTCAGAGGTGCCGGAAGTGCAAGTTTTGGTCCGAATCCTCAACAGTTTGCCCTGGGAGGTGTAGACAATTGGATTGGTTCTATTCTCAGCAACAATATACCTTTTGAAAATCCGGAAGACTTTACATTTTTACAATCGAGATTTGCTTTTAATCTCAGGGGTTGGGAAATTAATCAAATCAACGGATCGAAGTATTTTGTGACGAATGGCGAAGTGCGATTTCCATTGTTGGCTCTCATACCTGCGATTCCGATTCCTTTTACTTTTCAGGGAGCTTTTTTCTATGATATAGGTGGAGCATGGGATACGGATTTTTCAGCATCGATGATCGACGGCTTTGGTAATGAAGTTCCTAAAAATCTACTCATGAGCGCCGGATTCAGCATACGTTCCGGTATCCTTGGCCTGCCGGTGCGATTTGATATCGCCTGGAAGAATAACTATTCAGCATGGTCAGAACCTAATTACATATTATCTCTTGGGTTGGATTTTTAATTCCAGACATCTCCAAAAATTTGATTGTATTATCTAATTGATTAGTTTAGAAGAAACTAAATACTATTCTTCATACATTCTGGAGTTGATTTGATGAGAATTCATAAGCTATACTATCTCTTTGTCCTTGCTACACTTTTGTTGCCTGCATTAAGCGGTGCAAATTGTGCGAGTGTAGCAGCTGATAGCGAGGCCGCAAAAAATCATGATTCACGAATTTACGTTGTCTTAAAGGGACCATTTTCGAGTGGTGAATCTGCTAATGCATTTGTGGATGGACAATCAATTGGAGTTGTGACGCCATCAACCTCACAATATATCAGAGTGGATACGGGTGCTCATTCGATTTCTGTTTCGACTATTACAATACCGACAACCTTTACGACAAATGTCAATATCCCGTCGAATCACGAATTTACATTTAACATCGAATGTGATTATGCTAAAGTGACCCTCAAGGCTGATGGCCTCTATGCTTTAGATAATACCAAACTAACTGTTTTTATCGATGGTATCAACAGTGGCGTCATGTTACCCGGTCAGCCACTTACTCTTACCATGGTTGCCCCCGGAAAGAACAGAGTCTTTCGTTTTGTTGACGATTCTAATAAACTCCGATACAGCACGACGATGACAATTCAATATAAATCAACAAATTCGATCACTGTTCCCTATCTGTAAATTTCAACTGTCATCTACACCGGAGGCACATTACAATGTGCCTCTTTTTGTTTGTAGAGGTATAGAGTATGTTGGTGATATTCGATACAATTTTGTTAATTTGAGTCTATGGTCGAACTCTTCCGCATAGGTTTCCTGAGCTTTACTCTCATTGATTTAATAGATGTAGGGATTGTTACTCTTTTATTCTACGCAGTTTATCGTGTTCTCAAAGATACGGTTGCCGTTCAGATTCTCCTCGGTCTTGTCCTCATCCTCGGTATTTCTTTCGTCACCGAAGCTGTCAATTTAAAATCATTAAACTGGATACTCCGAACAATTTCCGATGTTTGGCTGATAGCATTTATTATTCTTTTTCAACCAGAACTACGGAGAGTGCTCCTGTTAATAACGCGAAGCAGACTCTTTCGGTTATTTGTCCGCAGCAATATCGCTGAAACAATCGATGAGGTCATAGATGCTGCCAAAGAGCTCTCTGAAAAGCACATTGGAGTGCTCATCGTGTTTACCCGCACTCAAAATGTTAAGATGACTATTGACTCCGGGATTCCGCTGCAGGCAGTGGTATCAAAAGAACTTCTCGTATCAATTTTCAACCCCCGCTCTCCGCTTCATGATGGTGCAGTTATTATTGAGAATCAATTACTTATTGCAGCACGCTGTGTACTTCCGCTCTCGACTGCTACGAAAATCAACACACGGAATCTGGGCACGCGACATCGGGCAGGACTGGGTATTTCCGAACAGTCCGATGCGGTCGTGCTGATTGTTAGCGAAGAAACAGGTGGAATTTCCATCGCCCACGAAGGTACACTAACGACCGATATCCCGATGCACCAGTTACCGATTTTACTGCAAAAGCACCTCACCGAGCAAGTCTACCAGCCCGGTGAATAGAATAACTGTGTAGTGAGAACGCCGTGTATTTTCGTAAATTTGCAGTAGTAAAATGTCTTTACATCCTATCAGGTACTCCTTTTGAACCCCACGTATTACAGTCAGCAGCGAACAAAACTTATCGAACAGCTTAAAGAACGAGGAATTACAGACATTGCAGTGCTTAATGCAATGTCCTCCATCCCTCGTGAACGGTTTGTTCATGATGCATTTGCCCAAAAAGCATACGATGATTCTGCTCTTCCACTTGCAAACATGCAGACAATATCTCAGCCATATACCGTTGCGTACATGACTTCCCTCCTGCAGGTACGACCTTCAGACTCCATTCTCGAGATTGGCACCGGCAGCGGATATCAGGCAGCAGTTTTGGCAAAGCTTGGTGCTAAAGTTTATTCTATTGAGCGTGAATATGAATTGCACAGGCAGGCGACGAAGGTGTTGCATGAATTGGGATTTTCTGTACAGACACGCTATGGAGACGGTACGATCGGATGGAGCCAATTTGCACCATACGACGGTATTATCGTTACCGCCGGTGCGCCGGACATTCCCAAAACACTTTTGATGCAGCTAAAAATCGGTGGGAAAATGGTGATTCCTTCCGGTGATCGGCAATCGCAGACCCTGTACCTCATAACCCGTCAAAATGAAATTGACTTTGATTCTCTTGAGCTTGAAGAATTCAAATTTGTTCCCCTCATCGGCCGTGAAGGATGGCAAGACTCAAAGTGAAGAAGCCGCCGGTCATCACTATCGTCGGACCAACTGCATCCGGTAAAACTGCAGTTTCACTTTTACTCGCTGGCAGGCATGATTCGGAGATTATCTCAGCAGATTCCCGGCAGATATACCGTTACCTCGACATCGGCACTGCGAAGCCAACCCAATCTGAATTAGAAGGTTGCAAGCATCATTTTATCGACACTCTGCTCCCGAGTGAGCAGTATAGTGCCGGTAAATTCGCCCAGGAATCGCTTGAAGTTCTTCTCGATATCGTTCAACGCAACAAGTTGCCTATCATCGTCGGAGGGTCGGGTCTGTATATCAGGGCTCTCTGTGAAGGAATTTTCCGGGAAGGTGATCAGAATACAACCAAGATACGAGCCGAACTCGACGAACGCCTCGCCACTGAAGGCAAAGAATTGCTTTATAAAGAATTACATTCAATCGACCCCGAGTCAGCCTCGCTTTATTCTGACATGAATCCACGGCGTATCATTCGCGCACTAGAATATTTCTATGCCAATGGAATACCATTTTCCCGGGCTCACAAGGATAATCCCACGCCGGATATCCCCTTTATTCCTCACTATTTTGGTATCGACTTATCGCGCGACGAACTCTACCGCCGAATCAATGAGCGCTGCGAAATAATGTGGAATCAAGGATTACTACAAGAGACTGAACAGATACTGAAGATGGGATATCATGAAGGGTTGAATGCTCTCAATACTGTCGGCTACAAAGAAGCAATACAGTATATTCAGGGTAGGATGACCGCAACGGATGCTCTCAAAGCCATGCAGCAGTCAACCCGCAGATATGCTAAACGCCAGCTTACGTGGTTTCGCAGCAATACGGCGATTCAATGGCTCCATGGCTCGACAGAAGCAATTGCCGACCAGATTGAAACCTATATCAGTCAGCTTCAATCGTAGGGCTGTGAACGGTAAGTGTGAGCATAATTTCAGCTGCAATTTTTGTTTTGGTGGCTTCACTCACCAATATTTCCACTAACGCTAAAGCGAATTCAAATGCCGTACCTGCTCCCCGCGAAGTAATGATATTACGGTCAACAACGACATTTTCATGAAGGTAATTATACTTCTCAAATTGCCCCTCTACGCTGAAATGACTTGTGATTCGGGAGCCTCGTTTCGCGAGGTTGAACTGTGCAATTATCGTCGGTGCTGCACAAATCGCTGCAATAATCCCCCCTCGTTGACTTTGAATCTGCAGAAGCTTTTCGATGTGCGGATTAGACGATAATGACTCCACACCCTCCGACCCGCCGGGAATAATAATTGCATCAAAAAACTCCTCTTCAATCAAATGATCAAAAAGTACATCGGGTATGATTTTAATTCCGTGCGCACAGGTAATAATTTCATTCTCGCCTGCGACCCTCACCAGGACTCCTGCTCGCCGAAGAATATCAATGACTATCACCGCCTCCATGTCTTCCGTTCCGTGAGCAATCAATACTAATACTTCATTGGTACGCTCTATTTCCTTGACTCGTTTTCTCATATCTGATGTTTAAGTGTTTGTCGGTAGTTAATTAATTTTCAATATGTTGAAATATTCTGGTTGTTTCTTTTTCGAGAGCTAATTTCAACTCGCGTACTTCATCGCACACGGGCACAAGGTCATGAATGAAATGCTCGAGAACTCGTTTGTTGTGATGAACAGCTTGATCGATACCGGCTACTTTTTCTTTCAGCCATTCGAGCAGTGTCATCCGTAAAGGAGTATTGGAGAGTGTCGTATGCAACGGTCGGTGGAGAATGGTATGGTCGAGTTCTATTTGTTCGAGTAGTGTTTCATAAGCAAGTAGAATTCGTATTTGTTCAAAACCATTTCCCGAATTGAGTGCATTATTGATTGTGTGAAACGACTTTTTGAATGCTTGAACTTCTTCTGGCAGTCCTACCGTAGCGAAAATATAGTAGAGTTTTTCAACATCCTGTGTGGTAGCAAGTGTGCGTCCGTCCATAAAAGCTAATGCACGAAGCAGATCGAGAGACTTTGCCTGTGTACGAGGAGAAATATAGAAATCACTGAATGCCGATGTAGACTGTCCTTTAAATCGTTCGCGGAGAGTACGATTACGTGAAAATTCATAATGTCGTATCACGAGATTGGTAAAGTAAAGCATCTCAGCACTTATTGCGAATTTATACGTGGTATCAACACCCGAAATCATGAGTTGTAATTTCTTCAAATGAGCATATTTAATTCGTTTTTCCGGTATTAGCACCCTTCCGGAATGCTGAGAGTATTGTGCTGATATTTTAAACTGAACAAGGGGATCTTTGTCGGGAAGAATTATCGACTTGAAGAGAAATCTGTCGAGGACTGCTTCCGTCACTTCACTGATGCGCAGATAATTTGTAGCAGCAATGACAGTATGAATTTTTGCCGGTACATTCTGCACACCGCGAATCATGCGGCGCTCATTCAGTAATGACAATAATGCCCTGAGAGTAAAGTCATTTGCATCAAAAATTTCATCTATAAACCCGAAATCACTCTCGACAAGCGACCCCTCCGTATTATGAAAGATTTTCCCTGTTTTGAGCTTTTCGATGTCTAAGCCACCAAAATAGGTGTCCGGCTGCTGCTCTTTCGAAGCCTGAACTCGGAAAATACTGGCTCCTTCAAACATGGCAAAAATTTGCTCGGCAAGCAGTGATTTTCCCACTCCCGTACGGCTCTGGAGCAGTAAATGCTCACCGGTCAGAAATGCACAGAATGCCTGTGCAATGACTTCTTCGCGGTTGATAACGCGATGAGATACAAATTCCTGGGCAGATTGAAGATCGCGGGCGAGCTGTTCGAGAGAGAAATCCATACGATTGCTGTTTGAATTGTTGAAGAATAGCACCTGTTTCGAAGCAAAATAGCATTTTTTTATGAATTTCGGTTCTCGATTTCACTCTTTTTTTTTCATGTTGTGAAATCTTTTCCAACGTTGACGTATCTTCTTGCAACATCATAAAAAAAGTCTGTTTTACGTGTGTAGAACAGACTCCCGGACAGATAATATTTCACATTACCATCGGATTTTTGCACCGACATGGAGATTCAGGCGTGCGACATTCCAATCCCCGTCAACTATGATACTACCGAGGAGATGCGTGTAGGTACCTTCAACAAAAGCGGACACCGACTTGCCGAGAGACTGAGTGAATCCTAGCCCGCCGAATACTCCTAACCTCATAGTATTTAATGTAGATATCGAGCTAATAGGTTCTGTAATTTCCGATTCACCAGTACTCTGATAGACTGCATTCATCGGTAGAATGATAGAGCGTTTGACTTCGGCACTATTTGACAACAAAATTTCAGACTGAATTCCGCCTAGTATATATACTGAGCGATCGACGTACCATTCCAATGCAATTCCGAGTGACATAGAAATCCCGGTGAGCAGCATTGAGCGTGACTCCTGAAAAGGAATGATTGCCCCGGTATTCGGATCGCGTGCCTGACCGACGAGACTGTCGGCTGCTGTTAGTGTCCCTGCTGTATTTGCGACTTCCAGCCGGGCAGAGAGAGCAAACTCTTGATCTAAACGTTTTGACAGAAGG
This sequence comes from Bacteroidota bacterium, assembly GCA_052035765.1. Lineage (GTDB taxonomy): Bacteria > Bacteroidota > Ignavibacteria > Kapaibacteriales > UBA961 > JADJXV01. Next base: position 8,632 of record JBPOHH010000454.1, on the reverse strand, counting down.
AGTCCTCCATACCCGCCGGTACCACTGGCAGCCGAGAATTTCCCATTTGCCTGTACTCCGCCGACGGATGCAAAATCAGCACTGTGGAAATTTTGACTCAACGTACCATAAGCACCCGCCTGCCATGATTTTTCCGGAAGACATTCTTTGTTCTCCCCCTGACAAAAGTCAAAAATGTACTTTTCTGTTTGATTATCCATCGTATAGCACACTGTAAAAATCGACCTGTTACCGGCGACATCCGTGGCCTGCAGCACCATTCTGCCCGGTGTATTTGCCTGCAATGGCTTTACCATGAACGTCACCTGCGGTAAGCCCGCTTCTATGGTAGGAATAGCAGTCTGTAATCCTTGTGCAAAAAGCACTTTCACGGATTTTAGTCCTTTATCGGTCGTACGGTCATCACGGATAATAGTCTGTATTCTTCCGGACATCAGCCGTGATTCACCCGAAGGTGCGATCGTATCGGGTACCGGTTCAATTTCAAAGAACGATTGACCACCCATCGTGCCATAAGCATCATAGGACTGATTCCCATAACCAAAGCCATAGGAATACATTCCAAAGGGCTGCTCCGCCCGGATAGTATGGGTACCATACAATACTTGTAGCTGTGCTATTGAATAACGACTCAAACCGAGAGTTTCAAAGATGGTCGAGTCTACCCTCCTGCCATCTAAACGAAGGGATGAAATTGCATTTGTTGGAACGACCACATTCACAAAATGTCTCCACTCACCGCTTTTAGGTGTGGCAAAACGATATTCTTTCAGGAATTGCTGCGTTGGGCTCGCAAGAAGCATCATTGGGTCACCGATTTCATCTCCGTTTAAAAAACCCTGAGAGTACTGCGCTACCAGAATCGGATGATCGCCTGTTATTTGAAGATGCTGACGGACGGATGAATTTTCGTAAAATTCCCCGGGACCAAGTGTAGCGACAAGCACTGAATTTTCAAAGACTTTCGTATTAGGTTCATGTGCTAGCACTCGAATAGTGTACCGTGAACGTCCCTCAAGCATTCCAACATAATAGTGGCTACCCCAGGCAGAAACGGGCGGCATCTGTTCCACAAGGTGATTACACCCCACAATACCTTCCGGAACGTACGCGCACTGATGCCCGCTGAAGAGAGCAATTTTTTTGTCTGCCGTGATTGTACTACCGGTAAGATCTGTTTTTGTATTCATATCGACAAGTGAAGTCACCTGATAGACATCTCCGCGTCGTAATTTTACGGTATACGGTATACCCGGAGCATGACGTTTGGATGTGTATGCAGTCGGTGTGATGGTCACATTCGTCTCGTCTTCAGTTGCAATTACAGCAAATTGTGACAACAACCCCTCAGAATATTTATAGCCAATGGCACGATACTCAGTACCGAGAACTGAAACCGGCAAACCGAGATAGGTATCTGTCGTTTGGAATCGGCTATTGAGTCCGTAGACTGAGATTGGGTTATCCGACACAACATGAATGGCAAGCCGCTGCGCGATTTCCTCTCCCTTAACCTGAGCTGCCGGGTCAATTTTGACATTCACGACCGTTCCACCCGCCACTTTAATTTCGCGTCTAAAACCCAATCCGTCTATTTCGATAGACACTTTCGAGTCGGTGCTTCCGGTGATAAAAAGCTCTAAGAAGAGATCATTTGATGATTTAGTAGCCGCCTGATTGGCAGGTGTATCTTTAAAGTTCCGCTGAAAACACAGCCAGAATTCGGTGCCTTCGGTTGTTTTTTCACGGATGGTAACTGCTCCGGAAGATTGCGCCGAAAGTATCGGAGTGCAGATGCCCGATGCAGAAAGAAACAGCACCATAGCAGCTATACAGCATGGTAGGATAGCAGCACAAAATGAAGGGAGATTGAACGAGTGTTTCTGGAGCATTAGTTCTCTGTTATTTAGTTTTCGTACCGATCGTAGTAAACCATTGTCCGCCGGAAGTGCCGTATGCGTCATAGACCTGACTTCCGTATCCGAACCCGTAGGACGAGACTCCCAACGGTTGATCAGCGGAAATCGTATGGTAGCCATACGTGACTTTTATCTGTGCTACTGAGTATGGAGTAGAATTAACCTGTATAAATTCAATGGCTGTGCCCGGTTTCTTGCCGTCGATCAAAACTGAACCAATGCTCGATGTCGGTACTACGACATTCACATAATGGTTCCACTCGCCGGTTTTTGGAGTAGCGAATTGATAGGAATTCAAATAAAATTCAGTTGGCGTTACGAGCAGCATCATCGGGTCACCTGTCTCATCACCACTATGATATCCATGCGAAAATTGAGCGACAAGGACTGGTTGGCTTGACGAAACAGTACTATTTCCGGCACAATCTGAATTTTCATATATCTGACCGGCGCTCAACGTTGCAACCAACTGTGAATTCAGATAAACCTTGGTGTTTGCTTCTTTTGCAAGTACGCGTACTGTGTATTTTGCTCGACTATAGAACTCACCAACTATGAATGTTTTTCCCCATGAAGATATGGGTGGCAATTGTTCAACGAGAAAATTACAGCCCGGAATTCCTTCGGGGACGTATGCACATTGGTGACCGCTAAAAACGGCAATTGGCTTATTGGATGTGATACGTGATCCTGTAAGGTCTGTGGGTAAGGTTGCTGAATTGACGGAGGAAACCTGTATCACATCTCCTTTTCTCATCCGAATATCGTAGGGTACGTGGGCAATATGACCTGTAGAAGTATTGGCGGTTGGGGTAATGCTGACAACTGTTTCATCATCAGTCGCTACAATTGCAAATTGGGACAGTAATGTCTCCGAATACTTGTATCCCATTACCATATAATCGGTTCCCAAAGCACTCACCGGCAGACCGAGGAAGGCATCCGTCGTTTGAAATCTACTGCTGAGTCCATAGACAGATATTGGATTATCTGCGACAACATGTACTGCAAGTCGTTTAATCACTTCAAGCTCTTTGAGTTCTGCCGATTTATCAATGACAACTCTTTCGACAGCTCCTGCAGCTACGGTGCGGGTCATCGTAAAATCCAGACCTTCAATTTCAATGCGGACCTTTGATTCTGCCTCTGCTGCTATAAATAATTCGAGTTGAAGATTACTAGCATCACTTTTACTCGCTTTGGGAGATGCATCTTTAAAATTCCGTGTAAAACAGAGCCAAAATTCAGTCCCCTGATAGGTAGCATGAGCAGGTACTCTTGACGGCACTTCTGCACAAACCGGTAGTGAAGTCATCAGCATCAACACAAAAACTATAGCACGTGGTATGGCAGTATGCGACATCCAATCAGAAATATGAACAGATGTGCCGATTGATCGAAGTATCATCGTAACCTCATAAAATAGGTGAAATAGACATTTTGATCGGTGGTCATTTTGACGAGATAAGGTCCGTTGGCAAAAACTCCATCGCGTGGAAGATAGGCAAACTCATAAAATCCCTGTGTTCTGTCGATAGGTGGTATATCCTCCACGAGTCTGCCAAGAATATCGTAGAGTGCAAAGGCTACAGAAGTTGGTGAATCGATGGAATAGGGTATTCTGATGGTGTTATACGAAGGGTTTTCAAAGGGTAATCCTATACCTTCCCTGAAGGCCACATTGATTGGAGTATCATTGATAGTTATGGTGCCGGAGCCAAGAAACGCATCGACTTTTAAACCATTGATATAGCATTCTTTGGGACTGATTTCAGCAGTAGTGCCTAGTCCGGCAAGCACCGTGCAGTAGAGTATACAAATTTTTCCGTTGGTGATGGATTGTATGTTTTCACAAGTCACTTCAAGTGAACCGTTCAGTATGACAACTTTATCGCTAAAAGATGGCTTCTGGCATCGAATTGCATATTCATTTCCACCAATAATACTGTCTATTTTCAATCGGTTAGCATTGTATGCAATGACTACTCTCATGCTGTCGATCGATGCATCAGCGATTGTCCCCGTGATCTCAATTGCTACATGCTCTCCTTGCTTTGCTGTTGAATTTCCAACGATGATACGTACATCTTGAGCTGCCACTGATGTCAGAGAAACAACAGTCATCAGCGCCATTTCAAGGAGTACTACCATCGAGAATCGAAGTGACAAGAAGCGTATCATTATGGTCATTTCATTTCACAATAGTTTGGTTTTAACTTCAATATCCGGCAAATATACGACTTCAATCGAAGTCGGTAAAATATTCTTTACTATCGAAATGTTAATCCATGGGAGTAGTACCCTTCGTATATTCTTTATTTTTCCGCAGGAGTCTTAGTCAGTGAGTAGAATTCACACCTGCCGTACAGGTCTTAAATTTCAGTACATACTCCCTGATATGGTGTTCAAATTAGGCGATTTTAGTAAATTGCAGTTATAATTTGAACTAAAAAATTATTTCTGTCAATTTTGAACTGTTTTCTATGAAAATTCTGAGTGTGATTTGTGCCGTATTTCTCGTTTGTGTGGCCCCTTCTATGTATTCTCAAACCAAAAAACCCGTCATGTACGGCGGTTATGCAGGATTAAACTTCAATTTTCATTCGCCAAATTTTAAAGTGGCAGGATTAAATGGTCAGTTTACCTTTCCCAATTTTATAGATGATACATCCACTTTTAATCAAAACAGCACAAGTTTTTCGCTTGCATTAGGCGGAATAATTGCTTTCCCGATTAATGATCAATTTACCGTTTCCGGACGTTTAGGAGTGAATTTCATGGGTGGGAAATTTACGACAGCCGGGAAATTCATGGATACCACAAGAGGTGTCGTGCCACCTTTTTTTCGCAATACCGAACACACGTTCGATGCATCTCTTACCAATCTCGAATTCTCGCCCGTCCTCCATATAAATAATCTCTTTAAAGATGTTCCGATCTATCTCGCCGGTGGATTGGAAATTGGAATTCCGCTTTCTGCTACCTATACGCAATCAGAAGTCGTTACTGATATAGGCGTTATATTTCCAAACCCCACTGGCACCACGTCCCGCACTTACGCAACAGGTGCCGACATTGTCGATAAAGCGGTTCGTTTGGGAATAATTCTCGGTGCCGGCTATGAATATCACGTAAATTCAACGACAATTCTTGCTCCTGAAATCACTCTTCGCCTCCCGCTAACCGGCGTCTCAAGTAATACTGCCTATACCACCTGGAGCGTTCCTCAGCTCCGCATCGGACTCAATGTTCTCTTTGGTGGCAAGACAGACGTTCCACCGGTGACTTCTACTCTCAAAACCGGCTTGGAATCCGGCTATTACACCCAAGACGGAACCTATACTCCACTGTCATCGATCAAGGTTGAAGATGCCCAATATGCTGAGTTGTATCCGTTTATTCCGTATATTTTCTATGCAAATAACGCAGGTACTCCTGATAGTACGGCACAAGAGTTTTCCGGCAGTAGCGAACGTGGTAACTTTACCCTCGCAGCACTTTCGCAGGATGCCATCGAGGTCAATCGTCATACTCTCGACATCGTCGGGTATCGTATGAAGCAGAATCCTGCCGCCGCACTCACTATCGTGGGCAGCAATGATGGTAAAGCCGAAACCAAGAACAAAAAGCTCAGCGAAGAGCGTGCAACATTTGCCAAAGATTATATCGTAAAATCCTTCGGAATTGCTCCGGATAGAATTACCGTCCAAGCCCGCGACCTACCTGAGAAAGCATCGGCTACTTCAGTCGCTGATGGTGATGCCGAGAATCGCCGTGTCGAGCTCAAAAGTACCAACCGCGAGCTCTTCGAACCTATCATGATGAAAAGCGACGAGCAGCGCATCGCGACTCCCGATCTGATTGAATTTAAGCCAAAAGCAGAGTCTAATTCAGCTGTCACTGCATGGTCGCTTACCCTGTCTCAGGCAGGCCGCACCCTCCGCGAATTTGTCGGTATCGGCGATCCTGCACCACAGCGCTGGTTAATTCGCCCGAACGAACTCTCGAACGCACAAGTACCGGTTGATTATAAATTTACAGCATCTGACTCGCTCGGTGGACGACAAGAAACCAATGGCTCGATTCCCGTCGAATATATCTCAAGTACCCGTAAACGTACTGAACAATTAGCCGATCGCACGATTTCAAAATTCTCGCTTGTGTTATTTGATTTTAACAAATCGGAAATTACTCCTGACAACCAGAAGATTATCGAAACAGCCGTTCTCCCGTCGATTCAGTATAATTCAACCGTGAAAATTTACGGCTATACCGACAGAATCGGGGATGACAATTACAACAAAAAACTCTCCAAAGAACGCGCCGAGTCTGTGCGCAAAGCATTGGAATCAATCATCAAAGAAGCAAAATACGAGACCTATGGCAATGGCGAAAGTGTTCCGATTTTTGATAATAGCCAGCCCATTGGACGCCATTTGTCACGGACAGTACAGATCTATGTGGAAACGCCGCGCAAGTGATAGCGTGAGCGATTATTAACGAACATAACTATACTTATCAACTACTTCGATAGTACTATGCAAACCTTAGCTGCGAAAGATGTATCTGCTCATTTTATGGAAATACTGTTCCAAGTACAAAATGGTGAACAAGTTGCTATTTCAGCCGGCGAAGATAATCATCCGGTTGCAATGTTAATTCCCTTTCCGAATGAATTGGTATCTAAACGTTCTCTCGGAGTATTGGCGGGCAAAATGGATGTACAATTTCCCGGTGATTTTGCGATGTCGGTCGAAGAGCTTTTAGGGGAAAAGGTGTGAATTACCTTCTCGACACCCATACGCTGTTATGGTCACTATCAAAGACAGATGCAATACCGGAATACACTCTTGACATCATTGCAGATCCAGGGAATAATATATATGTAAGTAGTATATCATTGTGGGAGATTGCCGTCAAACAAAGTGTCGGGAAACTGGTACTATCTAATACGAGCACTACCGACCTACTCAATGCAATTACTACACAGGGATTCACATTTATTACTTTAGATCCGGCAGAAGCTCTCGAAAGTAGCTCTTTGAAAAGGTATGATAATCATAAAGACCCATTTGATAGAATGTTAATTTTTCAAGCATTGCAAAGAGGATATACTCTACTTACAAAAGACAGTCGGATCAAACAATACGAAGAAATTGGTTTACAAATACTCTGGAAGTAGGTAATCATAGAATTACATACAAATAGTTTAAGTGTAGTAATTCAACATTATTTTTACAGAAATTAACCTATACAACCCAAAATAGTCAATTACATAATTTATGTTAAGCTCCGGCAATCTCTAAATTTTAATTACGTCAAACGCCGCACTTCAAATACAAGAACGCGTCAATCAACTTACTCAAAAACAGCACAATGCCTGAAGAAAAATCTTTTGAATATCAGTATTTACCGTCGATTAATTCCCCTGCTGACCTCCGGAAATTACCCGAAACAGCCCTCAAACAAGTCTCGAATGAAGTGCGCGAGTTCATGGTCGATGCCATCACAAAAGTAGGCGGACACTTCGGCGCCGGACTTGGTGTCGTCGAGCTGACAGTTGCTCTCCACTACGTCTTTAATACTCCCGAGGATAAAATTGTTCTTGATACTGGTCATCAAGGTTACCCACACAAAATCCTCACCGGTCGCCGCGATTCTCTCCTCACCATTCGTCAAAAAGATGGACTTTCGGGGTTTTTAAAACGCACGGAAAGCGAGTATGACGTTTTCGGCGCAGGTCACGCAAGTACAAGTATTTCAGCAGCATTAGGCATAGCAACTGCCCGAGATTTTATCGGTAAAGATTACAAAGTAGCCGCCGTTATCGGCGACGGAGCAATGACCGGCGGGCTCGTCTATGAAGCGATGAATAATTGTGGCGTACAGAATCGCGACCTCGTCGTTATTTTGAATGATAATAATATGTCCATTGCACCCAATGTATGGGCTATTTCTAATTATTTCAGTGAGATATTTGCGTCTCCTACTGTTCAGAAGTTACGCTCTCATGTTTGGGAAATTGCCGGAAAAATGGATACCGTTGGCGATAGAATTCGCCACGCAGCCCACAAAATCGAAGGCGGACTCAAGGCAATTCTCACTCCCGGTATGCTCTTTGAAGCACTCGGCTTTAAGTATTTCGGTCCGATCAATGGTCACAATGTCAATGGTCTCGTCGATATGCTCAATAAAGTCAAGGATATGAAGGGTCCCGTGCTCCTGCATGTCATTACCCAAAAAGGCAAGGGCTATGCTCCTGCCGAAAGTGACAAACAGTTCCTCCATGCCATCGGCAAAATCGATAAAATCACCGGAAAATCGCTCGCAAAAGCTCCTGCTCAAACCCCACCGCCAACCTATCAAAAAGTATTCGGTGAAGCGATGACGGAAATCTGCTCAACGAACCCTAAAGTACTCGGAATTACCGCCGCAATGCCGGACGGAACGGGACTTGATATCCTCGCTAAAACGTATCCTGATAAGGTAATTGACGTGGGTATTGCTGAGGGTCACGCCGTGACGTTTGCCGCCGGAATGGCAACCGAAGGTATGATTCCGGTCTGTGCGATTTATTCTAGCTTTTTGCAGCGTGCGTTTGATCATATCGTACACGACTGTGCTATTCAACACTTGCATGTAGTTTTCGCGCTCGACCGTGGCGGACTCGTCGGTGCTGACGGACCGACGCACCATGGAGTTCTTGACTTTGC
>JBPOHH010000397.1:0-1871 GCA_052035765.1 Bacteroidota bacterium | reverse complement strand
CGACCTTCGGTAAAGCGATTGTGAAGGCACACATTTCCGCCGGCAATACCCTGCCGAAGTCCGGTAACGTGTTCATTTCACTCAGCAATCAGGATAAAACGCGGCGTGCGGTGGAAATTGCGCGCGGTTATTCCGAACTCGGTTTCTCAATCTGTGCCACATCCGGTACGGCGACATTTTTACAGGAAAATGGCGTTCCGGCGAAGCAAGTGCTCAAGCATTATGAAGGTCGCCCGAGCATTATCGATCATATTACCAACGGCGAAGTACATATCGTGATTAATACACCGATTGGCGAAAATGCAAGATTTGATGAATATGTAATGGGTCAGACGGCAATGCGCTACAAGGTGCCGTTTTTTACTACTCTCGCAGCAGCAGGAGCATCGCTCAGCGGGATAAGTTCGCTCAATAATGAACCATTTGAAGTGCGTTCATTGCAGGATTTTTTCGGGTAAGTAGTATTTTCCATCAACATGTTATCGTATTTAAGTTAATTAATTAATCGAAAACCATGCCCCACTCCATCCTCTCCCAAGCCGAGTCCATTTCCGGTGAAATTGTCAGCAATCGCCGGCATTTGCACCGCAATCCTGAACTGTCGTTTGTTGAATTCAATACGTCTGTTTTTATTCAGAATGCCCTTCGGGAAATGGATATTCCGTTTACCGTGATGGGAACGACCGGAGTGGTGGCGCTTATAGGTTCGGGTGAACGTTGCGTGGCTCTCCGCGCTGACATCGACGCGCTCCCGATTGACGAGGAAACCGGGCTTGACTTTGCGTCCACACAACCGGGCGTGATGCATGCCTGCGGACATGATGCGCATACGGCGATGCTGCTGGGCGCTGCGAAGATTCTCAAGTCACGGGAGGCGAGTCTTGGTGGCGTCGTGAAGTTGATTTTCCAGCCGGGCGAAGAAAAAGTACCTGGTGGAGCAAGTATCTTAATTAACGAAGGAGTGCTTTCGAATCCAAGTCCGGAAGCGATTTTCGGTCAGCATGTGTATCCAGATACTCCCGTCGGCGAAATCTCGTTCGTCAGTGGACCGATGATGGCATCGGCCGATGAATTGTACTGGACGATTACCGGCAAGGGCTGCCATGCCGCGCAGCCCCATCAAGGTATCGACCCGATTATGATTGCCGCTGAAATGATCATGCATTTGCAGACAATTGTCACGAAAATGCGGAATCCTCTCAAACCGGGCGTGCTGGCGATCACATCAATTCATGCAGGTTCAGTTACGAATATCGTGCCGGATGTTGTTGAATTGAAAGGTACTTTACGTTCTTTTGACAATGAATGGCGTCACGAAGCGCTCGCACATATCAAGCATCATTCTGAGTCACTGGCGGCAATGTACGGCGCGGTGTGTGAGTTCAAGCCGCTGTTGGGTTATCCACCGCTTATCAATAATGCGACTGCCGTGGAATTTGCGCGGAAAACGGCGGAGTCGATTTTCGGCGCAGAAGTGGTCTCGGATTTTGAACCCAAAATGTGGGGCGAGGATTTTGCTTTTTATGCGCAGAAAATACCCGCTTGCTTTTGGGTGATGGGCGTTAGGCCGAGGGAACTCTCCTATTTACCCGGACTTCATAACGCGAAATTCACACCGGATGAAGAATCGTTTGCCAAGGGAACTGCGTTGCTCGCCGGTGTGGCGATGGACTGGCTTTCTCAGCCGAAGCCGTTGTAACTTTATTATCTATTCCATTTACCATGGAAACTCCGATCGTGTTTTTCGACTCTCATTGCTTGCTTTGTAATGCGAGTGTGCAGTATATTCTGCGGCATGAAGCGCGCCACGAGCTCCGATTTGCACCGATTAACGGTTCGACCTGGAAGGCAATCACCGGACGAATGGACTC